>NZ_CAJPHA010000012.1:0-231901 GCF_905339895.1 Burkholderia sp. BCC1988 | reverse complement strand
CCGCGCGGCCGATACGATCACTACGTCCGTCATGTTTTGTTCCTGCGTCGAAATCAGTGGGTCGATCCGTGTTGCATGCTGTATCGCGTGCCGGGGCCGGGCGGCACGGCGGCCGACGTCGGCGCTTGAGCGCCATACGACCCGCGATGCGGCTCAGGGCTCGCGCCTTCATGCGCGCCCCCCGTTCGCCCGCTCCAGCCGGGCCCGGACACGCTGCGGCGAGCCGGACGCCGCCGGCCACCACGCGGCACACGCGGCGGCCGGCGCCCGCCGGCGCCGTTCGATCAATGGTGTCGCGCCTGCGCGCGACACGCGGTCATGCAGCCGATTCGCGCGAAGCGGCTTCCTTGCGTGCGGCAGCCGCCGTCTGCTTGGCACCGCGCGTCGCCGTTTCGCTGACCGCGTCGAAACCGCTTTGTGCGGCTTCGATTGCCTGCCCCGTCGCTGCGCGCACGGAGTCTGCCGCGGCAGTCGCCGCGGACAGCGCCGAATTCAGCGCGGCGACCACCGCGCCCGAACCGGCCGGCGCATGCTTCGTCAGCTCGCCGACCACCTCCTTCACGCGCTTGTCGTTCTGCTCGTATTGCGCCTGCGCGACCTTCGCCCACTCGGCCTGCGTCGACACCGCGATGTCGAACAGATGGCGACCGTACGCGACGGCCTTGCCGGCCGCTTCCTGCGGTGCGGCGACTTGCTGCGCGAAGCCCGCAGCCGGGTTGCTCGCGTTGAACGCGTTCTTCAGCTTGTCCTCGTATTCCTCGAGCGCCGTCTTGGCCGCTTGCAGGTTGAGTTCGACGACGGCCTCGAAACCATTGATTGCCGGACGGGCAATCGCGAACCAGGCGGCAATTCCGGACTGATAATCGGCGGCGAATTTTTCGGGGGCAAATACGGACATCGGGCACGCTCCTGTTAGCAATGCGAGAGACGAACGAAAAAAAATGGAAGCCAGATCGAGGTCCGCTTCCTTATTCACAACCCGCAGGCACGATTGACTGCGGGGAGTTGAAGATTGCCATTCTAGATGGATTAATTGTCAATTAAATGGCATTAATACTAGGTGAAAACCCTGATCGATCGGGTTGATCTCCTCGCAATCTGCGCCCGCACACAATGGGGCCGCGTCGCAACGCCTTGTCCCGAAATGATTTTTACTTTTTTACGGCATGGCGCACCGCGACGTCCGTAACATTTACCCCGTCATTATTCCGGTTATTTGAAAAACAGGTGCGCATTGGAAAATAGGGCGGATTCCCCTGTAATCGTTTTTCCAGATTTATTTTGAAATCGTTACCGGGATTATTAATGACGAATTCAATGATCGTATATAAACCGCCGGGCCGGGCCAGCGCCGACACGCTCACCCGACCAGTTCGCGATGCAGCGCGCGAAACTCCTGCGCGAGCTTGTGTGCCGGCTCGAGATGGATCACCGGCGTCGACTGCTGATGCGACTCGCGGATCTTCACCGATGCCGAGAGCCGCGACGCCAGCACCGGCAGCCCTTCCTCGACGAGTTCGTCGACCAGCCGCTGCGGCAGGCTCGCGCGCGGCTGGAACTGGTTGATGACGATCCCTTCGACCTCGAGCGCCGCGTTGTGGTCCTGCTGGATTTCCTTCACGTTCTCGAGCAGCGTGTACAGCGCGCGGCGCGAGAAGTCGTCGCAGTCGAACGGAATCAGGCAGCGCTCGACCGCGATCAGCGCCGAGCGCGTGTAGAAGTTCAGTGCGGGCGGCGTGTCGATGTAGACGGCATCGTAGGTGTCGAGCTCGTTGAGCGCGTCGCGCAGCTTGTAGATCTTGTAGCGCGACTCGAGCTTGCCGTGCAGCGTGTCGAGGTCCGGATGCGCGGGCATCACGTCGAGCCCGTCGAACGGCGTCGGATGGATGAACGATGCGACGTCGACCGGCCGGAAGTTGAAGGTCAGCGCGGTCTCGAAGAATTCGGCGACGCCGGGATGCGCGTCCGTCGCCCGGTCGCCGAGCAGGTAGTGCGTGGAATTCGCCTGCGCGTCGAGGTCGATGACGAGCGTGCGCAGCCCTTCGCTCGCGCTGATCGCCGCCAGGTTGCAGACGATCGTCGACTTGCCCACCCCGCCCTTCTGGTTGAATACGACCCGCCGCATTGTGTCTCCTTCGATCGAAACGTCGAAAAATCGAGCTTAGCCGGTCAATCGTGGCGGCCGCGTGACATCGATCAGATACACGAACCGCCCGGGAGATTTGCTGAGCGGCGCGACGAACGACTGGAAATCACGACGGAAGACGCGCGCACGAGGAACGGGCACAAGGGCTAATGTTGCGACGCAACATCCGAACTGTTAAACTAGGGAAAACCCGTAGTTCAAGCTTGCGAAGGAGCAGTCGTGTACCCCGTATTTTCGTTCCTGATGGATCTGCTGCCGGGCCGCAGCGCGGCTTCGTTTTCGCCGTCGGCAAAAGTAAACCGTGTCACGTTCACGGGTGCCGTGGACCGCAGCGATGGCGTGATCCTGTCGATCAACGGTAGCGACGCGCTGGTCCGTTGGCCGAAGGGTGGGAAATCCGTCGAGCGCGTCAGCAATCTGGTCGCGATCGTCACGGAAGCGTAAGCGGTTCTGCGGCGGCCACGGCGCCGCTCTTGTCATGGTTCGCACCGTCCGAAGCAGGTGACTCGGGTGTGAATGCCACGGCCCCCATGTCGGGAATGCGCCGTTGCAGGGCTTCAGGAAACCTGCTCACCGGCGCGGTTGCGTCGGTTGAAGTTTGCGGTCGGCATGCTCGCCACGTAAGCACAACAGACGTCAGGGCCATCGCGCCCGCGACGACGAACGTTCGCTGACGGGGGAGTCCATTCTCAAGTCTCGCCCATCCGACGCGGCCGGCGCAAGCGGCTTCTCCCCGCCTTGCACGACGCCACCACGACGCTCCTCACGCCCGATCGGGCACGTTCCGCCCACACCCCAAAAAACGCGTAAACGAAAAAAGGACCCGAAGATCCAGGCTGAACCAGTGATTCAGCGTGGAGATTCGGGCCCCTCTTTACATCGGGAACCGGCGTTCCGCTCAGAACGGAATATCGTCGTCCATCTCGTCGAAGCCGCCGCCTGCCGGCGCGCTCGGACGGCTCTGGCCGCCGCCTGCACCGCCGCGCGGCGCGCCGCCGGCACGACCGCCGCCGCCGCGTTCCATCTGTTCGCCGCCGCGGCCGCCGCCACCACCACCGTAGCCGCCGCCGTAACCGCCTTCGTCACCGCCGCCACCGCCGCCGCCCGAACCGCCGCGGCCGCCGAGCATCTGCATCTGGTCGGCGACGATTTCGGTCGAGTAGCGATCCTGGCCGTCCTGGCCCTGCCACTTGCGCGTGCGGATGCGGCCTTCGATATAGACCGACGAACCCTTCTTCAGGTACTCGCTGACGATTTCGGCGAGACGGCCGAAGAACGCGACGCGGTGCCACTCGGTCATTTCCTTGAAATCGCCGCTTGCCTTGTCCTTGTAGCGATCGGTCGTCGCGAGACGGATGTTCGCAACCGCGTCGCCGCTCGGCAGGTAACGGACTTCAGGATCGGCGCCGAGATTGCCGACGAGGATGACCTTGTTGACGGATGCCATGTGTTTCTCCAGTAAATTCGATGCCGGGCCGCCCGCGAATGTCGTCGGAGCGGCCCGCCGGGCAAGCCGGCGAGCGCCGCCGGTGCCTGCCCGAAAAGAAGGTTCAGGCCTTGCGCGGCGGCGCTTTCATGCTGGCCGCGATTATAAGCCACGCCGCCACGAGCCCCGAGCACGCGTAGAAGACGGTGTTCGCGCCGCCGTGCTTCAGCAGCCAGCCGCCCACGATGCCGCCGAGCGCGAGCCCGATCGATTGCGTGGTGTTGTAGACGCCCGTGGCCGCGCCCTTGCGCGAACCGGGCGCGAGCTTCGACACGAGCGACGGCTGCGACGCTTCCAGGATGTTGAAACCCAGGAAGTACACGAACAGGATCGCCGCCACAATCAGGATGGTATGCGGAGCGCTGCCGAGCAACAATTGGCCGATCAGGATAGCCAGAATGCCACCGAGCAGCACCGGCTTCATCTTGCCCCGTTTTTCCGCGACGATGATCGCCGGGACCATCATCACGAACGCGAGCCCCATCACCGGCAGGTAGACCTTCCAGTGCGCGGCGACCGGCAGCCCGCCGTCGACCAAGAGGCGCGGCACGACGAGGAACAGCGCCGTCTGCGTCGCGTGCAGCACGAGCACGCCGAAGTTCAGGCGCAGCAGCTCGCCGTTGTGCAGCACCTCGCCGAACGGCGCCGGCACGTGCACGGGCTTCGCCGCGTCGGGCACGATCCACACCACGACCCCGATCGCGAGGATCGACAGCACGCCGACGATCGCGAACAGCCCGCTCATCCCGACCCAGTGGAACACGATCGGCGCGCCGACGATCGCGACCGCGAACGACACGCCGATCGAGCCGCCGACCATCGCCATCGCCTTCGTGCGGTTCTGCTCGGAGGTCAGGTCGGCGATAAACGCGAGCACCGCGGACGACACGGCGCCCATCCCCTGGATCACGCGGCCGACGATGATCCACGTGATGTCGTGCGCGAACGCGGCGACGAAGCTGCCGAGCGCGAAGATCAGCAGGCCGGTGGCGATCACGGGCTTGCGGCCAAACTTGTCCGACGCCCACCCGTAGAAGATGTACAGCAGCGACTGCGTGACGCCGTACGCCCCGAGCGCGATGCCGACGAGCAGCACGTTGTCGCCGCCCGGGATGGTTTTCGCGTAGACCGAGAACACCGGCATGATCATGAACAGGCCGAGCATGCGCAGCGCGAAGATCGCCGCGAGCGACGTGGTCGCGCGCAGTTCGGGCGCACTCATGCGGGAAGACGTGGCGGACGGATTGGACATCGGGAATGAATTTCGAATGATCGGAATGTCCGCCCGGCGGCGGGCGGCGGAAGATCAGGGCCACCGGCCCGGCAGGCCTGGCAGGCGCTTTCCGGGGCCGCTTTCCGGGACGTCGGGCAGGCAGCCTGCGGGCCGCCTCGCGCCGTGCGGCGCGGCCGCCTTCCCGGCGTGGACACCGCCTTGCTGCCAGCTGCTGCAAAGGCTGGGGGCCCCCAACGACGGCCTCGAAAAGCCGTTATAGTAGCAGGTTTGGTTCCCTCCATTTTCGCCAGGTTCATGGAACAGATCCGTATCCGTGGGGCACGCACCCACAACCTGAAAAACGTCAATCTCGACCTGCCGCGCCACAAGCTGATCGTGATTACCGGGTTGTCCGGGTCGGGCAAGTCGTCGCTCGCGTTCGACACCCTTTATGCCGAAGGCCAGCGCCGCTACGTCGAGAGCCTGTCCGCGTACGCCCGCCAGTTCCTGCAACTGATGGAGAAACCCGACGTCGACCTGATCGAGGGCCTGTCGCCCGCGATCTCGATCGAGCAGAAGGCGACGTCCCACAACCCGCGTTCGACCGTCGGCACGGTCACCGAAATCCACGACTACCTGCGACTTTTGTTCGCACGGGTCGGCACCCCGTACTGCCCCGACCACGACATCCCGCTCGAGGCGCAGAGCGTGTCGCAGATGGTCGACGCGGCGCTCGCGCTGCCCGAGGAAACCAAGCTGATGATCCTCGCGCCGGTCGTCGCGAACCGCAAGGGCGAGCACGCCGAGCTGTTCGAGGACATGCAGGCGCAGGGCTTCGTGCGCTTTCGCGTGCGCTCGGGCGGCGGCACCGCGAACGAAGGCGTCGCGAAGATCTACGAGGTCGAGTCGCTGCCGAAGCTCAAGAAGAACGACAAGCACACGATCGACGTCGTCGTCGATCGTCTCAAGGTGCGCCCGGACATGAAGCAGCGCCTCGCGGAATCGTTCGAGACCGCGCTGCGCCTCGCCGACGGCCGCGCGATCGCGCTGGAGATGGATACCGACCACGAACACCTGTTCAGCTCGAAGTTCGCGTGCCCGATCTGCTCGTACTCGCTGCAGGAGCTCGAGCCGCGCCTGTTCTCGTTCAACAACCCGATGGGCGCGTGCCCGGAATGCGACGGCCTCGGCCAGATCACGTTCTTCGACCCGAAGCGGGTCGTCGCGCACCCGTCGCTGTCGCTCGCCGCGGGCGCCGTGAAGGGCTGGGATCGCCGCAACCAGTTCTACTTCCAGATGCTGCAGAGCCTCGCGGCGTTCTACGAATTCGACATCGACGCCGCGTTCGAGGACCTGCCGGAAAAGATCCGCAAGGTGCTGCTGTTCGGCTCGGGCAAGCAGACGATCCCGTTTTCGTACATCAACGAGCGTGGCCGCACGACGATCCGCGAGCACGTGTTCGAAGGGATCATCCCGAACCTCGAGCGCCGCTACCGCGAGACCGATTCGGTCGCGGTGCGCGAAGAGCTCGCGAAATACCAGAACAACCAGCCGTGCCCGTCGTGCGACGGCACGCGGCTGCGCCGCGAGGCGCGCCACGTGCGGGTCGGCACCGGCGACTACGCGCGCGGCATCTATGAAATCAGCGGCTGGCCGCTGCGCGACGCGCTCGGCTATTTCGACGGCCTGTCGCTCGACGGCGCGAAGCGCGAGATCGCCGACAAGGTGATCAAGGAAATCGTCGCGCGCCTGACCTTCCTGAACAACGTCGGCCTCGACTACCTGTCGCTCGAGCGCAGCGCCGAAACGCTGTCCGGCGGCGAGGCGCAGCGGATCCGGCTCGCGTCGCAGATCGGCTCGGGCCTGACCGGCGTGATGTACGTGCTCGACGAGCCGTCGATCGGCCTGCACCAGCGCGACAACGACCGCCTGATCGCGACGCTCAAGCACCTGCGCGACCTCGGCAACTCGGTGATCGTCGTCGAGCACGACGAGGACATGATCCGCACGGCCGACTACGTCGTCGACATGGGCCCGGGCGCCGGCGAGCACGGCGGCGTGATCGTGGCCGAAGGCACGCCGAAGCAGGTGCAGTCGAACCCGCAGTCGCTGACGGGCCAGTATCTGGTCGGCAAGCGCACGATCGAATACCCGGACGAGCGGCTCGCGCCCGATCCCGAGCGGATGCTGCGCATCGTCGACGCGCACGGCAACAACCTGAAGCACGTCGATCTCGAGCTGCCGGTCGGCCTGCTGACCTGCATCACCGGCGTGTCGGGCTCCGGCAAGTCGACGCTGATCAACGACACGCTGTATCACGCGGTCGCGCGCCACCTGTACGGCTCGTCGGCCGAGCCGGCGCCGCACGAGGCGATCGAGGGCCTCGAGCACTTCGACAAGGTGATCAACGTCGACCAGTCGCCGATCGGCCGCACGCCGCGCTCGAACCCGGCCACCTACACGGGCCTGTTCACGCCGATCCGCGAGTTGTTCTCGGGCGTGCCGACCGCGAAGGAGCGCGGCTACGATCCGGGCCGCTTCTCGTTCAACGTGAAGGGCGGCCGTTGCGAGTCGTGCCAGGGCGACGGCGTGCTGAAGGTCGAGATGCACTTCCTGCCGGACGTCTACGTGCCGTGCGACGTGTGCCACGGCAAGCGCTACAACCGCGAAACGCTCGAAGTGCAGTACAAGGGCAAGAACATCAGCGAAGTGCTCGACATGACGGTCGAACACGCGTACGAATTCTTCAGCGCGGTGCCGGTGATCGCCCGCAAGCTGAAGACGCTGCTCGACGTCGGCCTCGGCTACATCCGCCTCGGCCAGTCGGCCACGACGCTGTCGGGCGGCGAGGCGCAGCGCGTGAAGCTGTCGCTGGAGCTGTCGAAGCGCGACACGGGCCGCACGCTGTACATCCTCGACGAGCCGACCACCGGCCTGCACTTCCACGACATCGCGCTGCTGCTCGAGGTGATCCACCGGCTGCGCGACCAGGGCAACACGGTCGTGATCATCGAGCACAACCTCGACGTGATCAAGACGGCCGACTGGGTGATCGACCTCGGCCCCGAAGGCGGTGCCGGCGGCGGCCAGATCATCGCGCAGGGCACGCCCGAGCAGGTCGCGAAGACCAAGGCGAGCTTCACCGGCAAGTACCTCGCGCCGCTGCTCAAGCGCCCGGCCCGCAAGGCGGCGGCCGGCTGACACTTTCCGTTCCCGCGCGCGGCTGCCCGGCCGCGCGCGCCCGGCAGCGGGGCGGCGCCGGCCTCCTCGTTTTCCCTTCTGCGGTTTTCCCCTCTGCGTTTACACCACGAGCCAAACAGCCCCGTGGCGGACCATAATGGCAGCTATACTTTACGGTCGTAAGGTTCGCCATCCGCACCAATCCGGTGCGGCGCCGGGCGATCGCCGCCGTGTCGCCCACCGCGCGGCACGGCACACGAACGACAGGAATCCATGATGGAGAAGCAACAAGAGTCGCGCGACGCGCAGAACCGCGAGCCGCACCTGCGCAGCGTGCGGCTGACGAGCGACTTCAGCCTGCCGAAGCTGTCGGCGATCGAGATCGGCAGCTACCTGTTCGCCCTCGTCGCGATGGTGCTCGTCATCGAACTCAAGCTGCTGGGCGGGCTGCTGGCCGGCATGCTGGTCTATCAGCTGATCCACACGATCGCCCCGGTGATCGAACGCCACACCACAAGCATGCGCGCGCGCTGGGTCGCCGTCGTGCTGCTTTCGATCGCGATCGTCGGCGGGCTCACGGGCCTCACGATCGGCATCATCGACCACTTCGAGCACACGGTGCCGAACCTGCAGAGCCTTCTTGGCCAGCTGATGCAGATCGTCGAGCAGACGCGCGCCCGCACGCCGGCCTGGATCGCGAACCTGCTGCCGGTCGACGTCGAACAGATGAAGACCAAGGCGGCACTGCTGATGCACTCGCACATGGACCAGCTCCAGCAAGGCGGCAAGAGCGTCGCGCGCGGCTTCGGCCACGTGGTGTTCGGGATGATCATCGGCGCGATGATCGCGATCGGCGTCGAGCACGGCAAAGTGCGCCGGCCGCTGTCGACCGCGCTCGTCACGCGCGTGTCGCGCTTCGCCGAATCGTTCCGCCGGATCGTGTTCGCGCAGATCAAGATCTCGGCGATCAACGCGACCTTTACCGGCATCTACCTGCTCGTCGCGCTGCCGATCTTCCACCAGCGGCTGCCGCTGTCGAAAACACTGGTGCTCGTCACGTTCATCGTCGGCCTGCTGCCCGTGATCGGCAACCTGATCTCGAACACGCTGATCGTCGCGGTGTCGCTGTCGGTCAGCATGGGCACCGCGATCGCGTCGCTCGCGTTCCTCGTCGTGATCCACAAGCTCGAATACTTCCTGAACGCAAAGATCATCGGCGGCCAGATCGAGTCGCGCGCGTGGGAGCTGCTGCTCGCGATGCTGATCATGGAAGCCGCGTTCGGGCTGCCAGGCGTGATCGCCGCGCCGATCTTCTATGCGTACATGAAGCGCGAGCTGTACATGCTGCGGCTGATCTGACGCTCCGTACCCGACGCAACCCGATCCCCGCGCATCACGCGATAAAAAAACGCCGCGCCCCGTCAAGGGCGCGGCGTTCTTGTTTGCGGCAACCGACGGCCTGCGCAGGCCGGCCGGCGCGCGTCACCGATCAGCCGATCAGCGGAACACGACGGTCTTCGTCCCGTTCAGCACGATCCGGTGCTCGACGTGCCACTTCACCGCACGCGCGAGCGTCACGCACTCGACGTCGCGGCCGATCGCGGTGAGCTGGTCGGGCGTCATGCTGTGGTCGACGCGCTCGACTTCCTGCTCGATGATCGGGCCTTCGTCGAGGTCGGTCGTCACGTAGTGCGCGGTCGCGCCGATCAGCTTCACGCCGCGGTCGAACGCCTGGTAGTACGGCTTCGCGCCCTTGAAGCTCGGCAGGAACGAATGGTGGATGTTGATCGCGCGGCCGGCGAGCTGCTGGCACATGTTCGGCGACAGGATCTGCATGTAGCGCGCGAGCACGACGAGATCGGCCTGGTGTTCGTCGATCACTTCCAGCACCCGCGCTTCCTGCGCGGCCTTCGCCGCATCGGACGAACCGCCGACGAGCGGGAAATGATGGAACGGGATGTTGTAGCTGGCGGCGAGCTGGTAGAACTCCTTGTGGTTCGACACGATCGCCGGAATCTCGATCGGCAGCTGGCCGGTGCGGTAGCGGAACAGCAGGTCGTTCAGGCAGTGGCCGATCTTCGACACCATGATCACGACGCGCGGCTTCACGGCCGCGTCGTGCATTTCCCAGCGCATCCCGAACTGCTCGGCGAGCGGCGCGAATTCCTCGCGCAGCGTATCGAGCGCAGACGCGGCATCCGCGCCGTCGCCGTCCTGCACGAAGTGCACGCGCATGAAGAACTCGCCGGTGCGGCTGTCGCCGAACTGCGCCGAATCGAGGATGTTGTTGGCGCGCTCGAACAGGAAGCCCGAGACCGCGTGGACGATGCCATGCCGATCGGGGCACGACAGTTTCAAGATAAAGCTGTGATCGGTCGACATGACCGCTACTCCCTTCGTTTCGGTATTCGTCAAATAGGCCGTTCGTCCGGCCTCACCCTGGGGCCCGAGCCCGGGCAGGCAGGCGGCGCCTTCAGGTGGCTCGCCAGGTGGCGCGTCAGGCGGCCGGCGCGAACAGCGCGTCGATGCCCGCGGCGTCGGCCGCCGATAGCCAGCGGTGGCGCAGCAGCGTGTCGAGCATCGCGAGGCTCGCATCCATCGTCGCGCGGCCTTCGCGCAGCCAGCCGATCACCTCGGGCACGCCGGCCAGCAGGTGCTCGGCCACTTCGCCGTCCTGGTTGTGCGGCGCGAAGTCGCGCGGCAGCGGCAGGTCGTACACGAAGATCAGTTCGGACTGCGTGCCTTCCGGCAGCGAACACAGTACCTGCACCGCGCGGCCCGCGATCGCGCGTGCCGCCAGTTCGGCCGGCATGCCGGCCTCTTCCCAGCATTCCTTCGTGAGCGTCTCGTGAACGCCCAGGCCCCAGCCGATGCCGCCCGCGACGACGTTGTCGAGCATGCCGGGGTCGGTGGCCTTGGTCGCGCTGCGGCGGCCGAGCCACATCTGCGGCGCGGCGGGCGAACCCGGCGCAGCCGCATATTCTACGATGCCGTTCAGGTGCACCGCATAAGTCTGCGTGCCGAAGAAGCGCGACGCGGCGCGCTCGATGTACGCGAGCGGCGGATCGTCGAAGCGGTTGCGGATCGCATAGATCTCGTCGCGCCAGCCGGGAATCGCGCCTTCGGCCGCCAGCGCGCCGATCGCGCTCGCGAGCGCCATGCTGCGCGCGTCGACCGTGTCGTAGCGCGCCGACAGCACGACGCGCGCGTCCGTCAGCTCGAACACGTCGGGCCAGCGCGCGAGCTTCGCGATGTCCTGGCGGCGCACCCAGCCCACGGCCACGCCGGCGATCTCGAAACGCAGGTGCGCGGCCGGATCGAAGCGGCGCGCGGCCGCAATGCACGGAAACGTCATCGGGCTCAGTCCTTCAGCGCGACGCGGATGCCGATCGCGATGAAGGTCGCGCCGGCGATCCGGTCGAGCCACACACCGGCCTTCGGGCGGCGCTTCAGCCACGTGCCGATCGCGCCCGCGCCGACGCCGAACAGCGAGAAGATCGCGGCCGTCTGCAGCATGAACAGCGCGCCGAGCTCGAACATCTGCAGCGTCACGCCCTGCACGCCGTGCGGATCGACGAACTGCGGCAGGAACACGACGAAGAACAACGTGACCTTCGGGTTCATCAGGTTGCCGATCACGCTCTGCCGGAAGATCGCGCCAAGCGGCTGCGGCGGGCGCTCGTGCGCGTTCGCGAGGCCCTGGCTGCGCAGCGCCTTGATGCCGATCCACACGAGGTACGCGGCGCCCGCGAGCTTCAGCGTCTGGAACGCGACCGGCGACGAGCGCAGCACCGCCGCGACGCCGAGCGCCGCGAGCGTCGTATGGAACAGGATTCCGGCCGTGAAGCCGAGCGCGGCGACGAAGCCGGCCGCGCGGCCCTGCGAGATGCCGCGCGCGAGCACCTGCAGGTTGTCGGGACCCGGCGCGAACGTGATCGCGATCGACGTGGCGAGAAACAGCATGAAGTTGGGCATCGTGACCTCGCGGCGTGGGCCGGCTCCGGTGGTTCAGTGGCCGGCGAATTCGGTAACGGTATAGACGGGCAGCCCCGCGTTGCGCAGCAGCGTCGAGCCGCCGAGATCGGGCAGGTCGATGATCGCCGCGCCTTCGACGACGACCGCACCGAGCCGCTGCAGCAGGTTGCGCCCCGCCATCATCGTGCCGCCGGTCGCGATCAGGTCGTCCATGATGATCACGCGGTCGCCGGGGCGGCACGCGTCTTCATGGATCTCGACGGTCGCGCTGCCGTATTCGAGGTCGTACGATTCCGAGCGCGTCTTGTACGGCAGCTTGCCGACCTTGCGGATCGGCACGAAGCCGACGCTCAGCTCGTACGCGACGATCGGCGCGATGATGAAGCCGCGCGCGTCGAGCCCCGCGACGTAGTCGAGCTTCGCATCGACATAGCGTTCGACGAACAGGTCGACGAGGATGCGCAGCGCCTTCGGGCTCTGCAGCAGCGTCGTGATGTCGCGGAACTGCACGCCCGGCTGCGGCCAGTCGGGCACGGTGCGGATCTGGCTGTGGATGAAGGCGACCGGATCGAGCGGTGCGCCCGGCGACGAATGCGGCATGAAACTCTCCGAAAAAAACGGTGCGCGAAGATCGGGCACCGTTTCGAATAAATACGGGTCAGGTTATCGAAGCGCGACTCAGGCGAGCGCGGCCGGCGGCTCGCGCCGATGCCGCGACAGCCGCTCCTCCGCGAGCGCGAGCGCTTCGGGCAGCCCGCGCAGCACGACGATGTCGCTCGCGCGCAGCTTGGTCTGCGGGTCGGGTTCGACGCCGCGGATGCCGTGCCGGCGGATCGCCGTGACTTCCAGCCCGAGCGCATACAGCCCGAGTTCCTCCAGCGAGCGCCCGACCGCATCCGCGCGCGCGTCGACCGGCACCGATTGTAGCCGCACCTGCTCGTGATCGTCGTCGTCCGTGTCGTCGGCGCCGCGGAAATAGCCGCGCAGCAGGCTGTAGCGCTCGTCGCGCATCTCCTCGACGCGCCGCACGACCTTGCGCATCGGCACGCCGACCAGCACCAGCGTGTGCGACGCGAGCATCAGGCTGCCCTCGACGATCTCCGGAATCACCTCGGTCGCGCCGGCCGCGAGCAGCTTCTCGAGATCGGCATCGTCGACCGTGCGCACGATCGCCGGCAGCGTCGGCTCGAGCTCGTGCACGTGGTGCAGCACGCGCAGCGCCGACGGCGTGTTCGCATACGTGATCGCGACGGCCGCCGCGCGATGGATACCGGCGGCGAGCAGCGACTCGCGGCGCGCCGCGTCGCCGAACACGACCGATTCGCCGGCCGTCGCGGCCGCGCTCACGCGATCGGGGTCGAGGTCGAGCGCGACGTACGAAATGCCTTCCTGCTCGAGCATGCGCGCGAGGTTCTGCCCGGCGCGGCCGTAGCCGCAGATGATCACGTGGCCGCGCTGCTTGAGGCTTTGCGTCGCGATCCGCGTCATCTGCAGCGACTGCTGCATCCATTCCGTCGACGACAGCCGCATCACGATCCGGTCGGCGTTCTGGATCAGGAACGGCGCGGCGAGCATCGACAGCAGCATCGACGCGAGGATCGCCTGCAGCAGCGTCGAATCGACGAGATGCCGGTCGAGGATCAGGTTCAGCAGCACGAAGCCGAATTCGCCGGCCTGCGCGAGGCCGATGCCGGTGCGCATCGCGACGCCCGGCGTCGCGCCGAACAGCCGCGCGAGCCCGGCGATCATCGTCCCCTTGAACAGGATCTGCCCGACGAAGAAGCCGAGCACCAGCAACGGATGCTCCCAGATCACGCGCGGATCGAGCAGCATCCCGGTCGTCACGAAGAACAGGCCGAGCAGCACGTCGCGGAACGGCTTGATGTCCTCTTCCACCTGATGCCGGAACGGCGTCTCGGAGATCAGCATCCCCGCGATGAACGCGCCGAGCGCGAGCGACAGGCCGAAGCGGTCGGTGATGAACGCGGCGCCGAGCGTGACGAGCAGCAGGTTCAGCACGAACAGTTCCTGCGAGCGGCGCCGCGCGACGACGTTGAGCCAGCGCGTCATGAAACGCTGGCCGACGATCAGCAGCAGTGCGAGCGCGATCACGATCTTGACGGCCGCGAACCCGAGCGTGAGCGCGAGATCCTTCGACGACTCGGCGCCGAACGCGGCGATCACGATCAGCAGCGGCACCACCGCGAGATCCTGGAACAGCAGCACGCCGAAGATGTTGCGGCCGTGCGCGGTCTCGATCTCGAGCCGCTCGGCGAGCATCTTCGACACGATCGCCGTCGACGACATCGCGAGCGCGCCGCCGAGCGCGACGCTGCCCTGCCACGTGATGTGCACCCAGCGCTCGAACAACGCGCCGAGCACGACCGCGAGCGCGAGGGTCGCGACCACCTGCAGCAGCCCGAGCCCGAACACGAGCCGCTGCATCGCCCGCAGCTTCGCGAGCGAGAATTCGAGGCCGATCGAGAACATCAGGAACACCACGCCGAATTCCGCGAGATGCTCGGCCCGTTCGAGGTCCGCGGCGATGCCGAACGCGTGCGGGCCGACCAGGATGCCGACGGTCAGGTAGCCGAGCATCGGCGGCAGGTTCAGCGAGCGAAATACGACGACGCCCACTACCGAGGCCAGCAGCAGCAGCAGGGTCATTTCGAGCGGGGAAATCACGGGCGAAGCGTCCTCGTTCGTCGGGGCCACGGCAAGGCGGGCGGGGGTGGTGGCGGTAGGCAAGCGGCATCGGACGAGTCCGAAGGCGCGGCGCGGCGAACAAACGCCTTTGCTATACTCCGCGCATGATAGCGAAAATCAATGATGATCGGGCGCTCGCGCTCGCCCGCGACGTGCTCGACATCGAGGCGGACGCCGTGCGCGCGCTGCGCGACCAGCTCGACGGCGACTTCGTTCAGGCCGTCGCGCTGCTGCTCGGCTGCCGCGGCCGCGTCGTGGTATCCGGCATCGGCAAATCGGGGCATATCGCCCGCAAGATCGCGGCCACGCTCGCCAGCACCGGCACGCCGGCCTTTTTCGTCCATCCGGCCGAGGCCAGCCACGGCGACCTCGGCATGGTCACGTCGGACGACGTCTTCATCGGCATCTCCTATTCCGGCGAGTCGGAAGAACTCGTCGCGATCCTGCCGCTCGTGAAGCGGATCGGCGCGAAGCTGATCGCGATCACGGGCCGCGCGGAATCGAGCCTCGGCACGCTCGCCGACGTGAACCTGAACGCCGCGGTGTCGAAGGAAGCCTGCCCGCTGAACCTCGCCCCCACCGCGAGCACGACCGCCGCGCTCGCGCTCGGCGACGCGCTCGCCGTCGCGGTGCTCGACGCGCGCGGCTTCGGTTCCGAGGATTTCGCGCGCTCGCATCCGGGCGGCGCGCTCGGCCGGCGCCTGCTCACCCACGTGCGCGACGTGATGCGCTCGGGCGACGACGTGCCGCGCGTCGGGCTCGACGCGACGCTGTCGGACGCGCTGTTCCAGATCACCGCGAAGCGGCTGGGCATGACCGCCGTGGTCGAGCCCGACGGCCGCGTGGCCGGCATCTTCACCGACGGCGACCTGCGCCGCGTGCTCGCGCGCGACGGCGACTTCCGCACGCTGCCGATCGTCGACGTGATGACGCGCGAGCCGCGCACGATCGGCCCCGACCATCTCGCGGTCGAGGCCGTGGAACTGATGGAGCGCCACCGGATCAACCAGATGCTGGTGGTCGATGCCGACGGCGCGCTGATCGGCGCGCTGAACATGCACGACCTGTTTTCGAAGAAGGTGATCTGATGAGCGCAGCGCTGACTGCGGCCGAACGCGCGAGCCGCGTGAAGCTGATGATTTTCGACGTCGACGGCGTGCTGACCGACGGCGGGCTTCTGTTTACCGCGGCCGGCGACGCGATGAAGTCGTTCAATTCGCTCGACGGCCACGGCGTGAAGCTGCTCGGCGAGGCCGGCATCGCGACCGCGATCATCACCGGCCGCCGCTCGGAAATCGTCGCGGCACGCGCGAAGGAAATGAAGATCGCGCACCTGTTCCAGGGCGTCGAGAACAAGCTCGCCGTATTCGCCGACCTGATCGCATCGCTCGGCATCACCGCCGACGCCTGCGGCTACATGGGCGACGACTGGCCCGACCTGCCGGTGATGCTGCGTTGCGGCTTCGCGACGGCACCGGCCAACGCGCACCCCGAGGTGATCGCGCGTGCGCACTGGGTGGCCGAGGCCCGCGGCGGCCACGGCGCGGTGCGCGAGGTCTGCGACGCGATCCTGCGCGCGCAGCGCCGCTACGACGCGCTGCTCGCGGCTGCCTGCGGAGCCTGACGGATGAACACGCATTTCCGCTGGACCCAGCTGCTGCCGCTCGTCGCGGTCGCCGCGCTCGCGGGCATCACGTGGTGGCTGCTGCAGGCGACGCTGCCGCCGCCCGGCGAGGGCACCGTGCGGCCGAAGCGCCACACGCCCGATTATTTCGCGGACAACTTTTCCGTCACCGAGCTCGACCAGTCCGGCTCGACGCAATACCGGCTGACGGCCGCGAAGCTGATCCACTACGAAGACACCGACAACAGCGACCTGACCGATCCGGCCATGCGCGCGTTCCAGCCCGGCAAGCCGGTCGTGACGACCACCGCGAAGCGCGGCACCGTCAACGGCGACGTGTCGATCGTCGACTTGTACGACGATGCACGCATCCTGCGCGTGGCCGGCGGCGGCGATCCGCAGATGCAGGCCGATTCCCAGCATTTCCGGATCTTCGTCAATGACGATGTGATCCAGACCGAAAAGCCGGTTAAACTTCAGCGCGGCCTGTCGCTCGTCAACGCGACCGACGGCATGAAGTACAACAACGTCACCCGGGTCATCGAGCTTTACGGCAACGTGCGCGGCACGATCGCCGCGGCGGACACGTCCGGCGGCTCGAAAGGTCAATCCAGGTGACGCATCCCTCACGTGACTGCATGAACGAACCGTTCCCTCGACAGAATTCCGGCGGCGCTGCGCGCGCCGTCCGCGCCGCGCTCGCCGCGACGCTCGTGGCGCTCCCGCTCGTCGGGCTGGCGCCGCTCGCCCATGCCGAGAAGGCCGACCAGAACAAGCCGATCAACGTCGAGGCGGACAACCTGACCTATGACGACCTGAAGCAGGTGACGGTCGCGACCGGCAACGTCGTGATCACGAAGGGCACGATCATCATCAAGGGCGACCGCGTCGAAGTGCGCCAGGATCCGGAAGGCTATCAGTACGCGACGTCGTTCGGCAGCGGCAAGAAGCACGCGACGTTCCGCCAGAAGCGCGAAGGCCTCGACGAATACATCGACGGCGACGCCGAGCGCATCGACTACGACGGCAAGCAGGATCTGACGACGCTGACGACCGCCGCGACCGTGCGCCGCCTGCAGGGCACGTCGACGATCGCCGACACCGTGCACGGCAGCGTGATCACGTACGACGGCCAGCGCGACTTCTACACCGCGAAGGGCGGCAAGGACGTCGCGGCGCCGGGCAACCCGAACGGCCGCGTGCGCGCGATGCTGTCGCCGAAGAACGGCGGCCCCGGGCAGCTGAACGGCGCGCCGGCGAAGCTGTCGCCGTCGACCACGATCCAGGGAGCGCCGGCCCAATGAACGCGCTTCCGAACCGCCAGCCGGCCGGCACGACGAGCTCGCTCGTCGTGCGCAACCTGAAGAAACGCTACGGCTCGCGCACCGTCGTCAAGGACGTGTCGCTCGACGTGAAGAGCGGCGAGGTCGTCGGCCTGCTCGGCCCGAACGGCGCCGGCAAGACGACGTCGTTCTACATGATCGTCGGCCTCGTGCCGACGGATGCCGGCGAAATCTCGCTGAACGGCAGCTCGATCAGCCTGCTGCCGATCCACAAGCGCGCGTCGCTCGGCCTGTCGTACCTGCCGCAGGAAGCGTCGGTGTTCCGCAAGCTGACCGTCGAGGAAAACATCCGCGCGGTGCTCGAGCTGCAGCACGGCGAAGACGGCAAGCGGCTGTCGAAGGACGCGATCGCGTCGCGCACCGAGGCGCTGCTCGACGAACTGCAGATCGGCCACCTGCGCGAGAACCCGGCGCTGTCGCTGTCGGGCGGCGAACGCCGTCGCGTCGAGATCGCGCGCGCGCTCGCGACCAATCCGAACTTCATCCTGCTCGACGAGCCGTTCGCCGGCGTCGACCCGATCGCGGTGCTCGAGATCCAGAAGATCGTCAAGTTCCTGAAGCAGCGCAACATCGGCGTGTTGATTACCGATCACAACGTCCGCGAAACGCTCGGCATCTGCGACCACGCTTACATCATCAGCGACGGTTCGGTGCTCGCCGCCGGCGCGCCGAGCGAAATCATCGAAAACGAAAGCGTGCGCCGCGTGTACCTCGGCGAACACTTCCGCATGTAAATCCCCCGTGGCTGGCCGCCCCCGCCCGGCATCGCCGCGCGGGGCGCGCCCGCGTGTCCTGCGGCCCTGCCGCGGCCGGGCGCCGCGCCGCGCGTAATCGCGGATGGCTCAAGGCGCCTGGGTCGTGGCAAACTGCCGGTATGACTCCCTCTCTGCCATGAAAGCCAGCCTTCAACTCCGCCTGTCGCAACACCTGGCGCTGACACCGCAACTGCAGCAGTCGATCCGGCTCCTGCAGCTGTCGACGCTCGAACTGCAGCAGGAAGTCGCGATGGCCGTCGCGCAGAATCCGCTGCTCGAGAACGATGACGAATGGATCGCGAGCCCGCTGCGCGTCGCGGCGGACGGATCGCTGATCGCGCAGACGCCGCCCGGACAGAACACCGAACCGGGCATCACGAACGGCAGCAGCCAGTCGAGCGAACGCGCCGAGCGCGACGAGCCGGCCGGCGCCGACGAATACGACGGCTACGCATCGGGCGACGCCGGCGACGGCCCGCAGTGGAATCTCGACGAGTTCGGCCGCTCGAGCGGCGCCTCGGACGATGACGATCTCCCGCCGCTGCAGGTGCAGGAAGCCGCGACGTCGCTGCGCGACCACCTGTCCGCGCAATTGCGCGTCACGCAGGCCGGGCCGCGCGACCGCGCGCTCGTGATGTTCCTGATCGAATCGCTCGACGACGACGGCTACCTGACCGCCACGCTCGACGAAGTGCTCGCCGACCTGCCGCCCGAACTGGAAATCGACTGCGACGAACTGAATGCGGCGCTCGCGCTGCTGCACAGTTTCGATCCGGCCGGGGTCGGGGCCCGCTCGGCGTCCGAATGCCTGAAGCTGCAGTTGCTGCGCCTCGATCCGTCCCCCACCCGCACGCTCGCGCTGGAGATCGTGTCGCAGCACCTCGAACTGCTCGCCGCGCGCGACTTCACGCGGCTGCGCAAGCAGCTGAAGGCGAGCGACGACGCGCTGCGCGACGCGCACGCGCTGATCCGCTCGCTGGAGCCGTTCCCCGGCGCTGCCTACGGCAAGGCCGAGGCCGACTACGTCGTGCCCGACATCATCGTGAAGAAGGCTGGCCAGGGCTGGCTCGCGGAACTCAATCCGGAAGTGATGCCGCGCCTGCGGATCAACAACCTGTACGCGAACATCCTGCGCAACAGCCGCGGCGATCCGTCGGCCGGATCGTTGAAACAACAGCTCCAGGAAGCACGCTGGCTGATCAAGAACATCCAGCAGCGATTCGACACGATCCTGCGTGTCGCGCAGGCTATTGTCGAACGTCAGAAGAACTTCTTTGCGCATGGCGAAATTGCCATGCGCCCCTTGGTTTTGCGGGAAATAGCTGATACGCTGGGCCTACACGAGTCGACTGTCAGCCGTGTGACAACCGGGAAGTACATGCTGACCCCGTTCGGGACGCTGGAATTCAAGTACTTCTTCGGATCACACGTTTCGACCGACACCGGAGGCGCCGCATCGTCGACCGCCATCCGAGCCCTGATCAAGCAACTGATAGGAGCTGAAGACCCAAAATCGCCACTTTCGGACAGCCGCATTGCCGAGCTGCTGGCAGAACAGGGATTCGTGGTTGCGCGCCGCACGGTTGCCAAGTACCGCGAAGCCCTCAAGATCCCGGCAGTGAATCTGCGCAAGTCTCTTTAAGCCTGCTGCCTGCCCGGCGGCAGGCGTGTTCCGGCCACCGCGCACTCGGGGAACAGGCCGGGCGACTTGTCCGCGAATTTGCCGCGCCATGCGGCAGGGGCAAGTCGACCGGAGCGCCGCCTCGATGCGGCCGCGTGGTCACTCGCTTGGAGAAGCACTATGAACCTGAAGATCAGTGGACATCATCTCGAAGTCACGCCTGCAATTCGCGAATACGTGATCACCAAGCTGGACCGGGTGCTACGGCATAGCGATCAGGTGATCGATGGCACTGTGATCCTCTCGGTCGACAATCACAAGGAAAAGGACAAGCAGCAGCGCGCGGAAATCAACCTGCATCTGAAGGGCAAGGACATCTTCGTCGAAAGCGCAAACGGCAACCTGTACGCTGCGATCGATCTGCTGATCGACAAGCTGGATCGCCAGGTCGTCAAGCACATGGAGCGTCTGCAGACCCATGCGCACGACCCGATCAAGCTGCAGCCGTCGATCGACCAGATCGAACTGCCGCCGCAATAACGTTCACCGCAACACACACGCCGCCCGGTTCGCCGGGCGTTTTTTTTGCGTCCACGCGGCAGTGGTGCGACCGGTCCGTCCATGCCGCGCCACGCACGCGGCTGTGCTCTATAATGTTCCGGTTATCGCCGGGGGGCGTTGGGTGCGGTAGCTGTCGTGCAGGTTTCCGATGCCGAACGCCTTGATATCGCCGAACATGGAAAATCAGTCTGCCGCCGCAAGGAGACCCCAGGCCGCCCAATCGCCTGCCAACATGAATCGCCTAGCCAAAATCCTGCCCATAGAGAACGTCGTCATCGACCTCTCCGTCACCAGCAAGAAACGCGTCTTCGAACAAGCCGGGCTGATGTTCGAGAATCAGAACGGCATCGCCCGCAGCACCGTCACGGACAACCTGTTCGCGCGCGAGCGCCTCGGCTCGACCGGGCTCGGCGAAGGCGTCGCGATTCCGCACGGGCGCATCAAGGGGCTCAAGCATCCGCTCGCCGCCTTCGTGCGGCTCGCCGACGCGATCCCGTTCGAAGCGCCCGACGGCCAGCCGGTCGGTCTCCTGATTTTCCTGCTCGTCCCCGAGCAAGCCACCCAGCAGCACCTCGAGATCCTGTCGGAAATCGCGCAACTGCTGTCCGATCGCGACGCGCGGGAGCGTCTGCACAACGAAACGGATCTCGCCGAGTTGCATCGCCTGCTCACTCAGTGGCAACCTTGAGTTGATCCGGGCGGATTATTTTCCCGAACGAGGCGGCACACGCCGCCGACCAGGGCCGCCCGGCGCCGGTCCGGCATGGCGACGCCCGTCGCCGCGCGCATGCACCGGCTCATTGGAGTGACGAGAGTCATGGATACGTCCAGCATCAACGCCCAGAGCATCTTCGACGACAACGCGGCCACGCTGAAACTGAGCTGGCTGACGGGGCATGAAGGCTGGGAGCGCGGTTTTTCGGCCGACACCGTCGGCAACGCCACGTCGAGCGCCGACCTCGTCGGCCACCTGAACCTGATCCACCCGAACCGGATCCAGGTGCTCGGCGAAGCCGAAATCGACTACTACCAGCGGCAGACCGACGAAGACCGTTCGCGCCACATGGCCGAGCTGATCGCGCTCGAACCGCCGTTCCTCGTCGTCGCCGGCGGCGCCGCCGCGCCGCCCGAGCTCGTGCTGCGCTGCACGCGCTCGTCCACGCCGCTGTTCACGACGCCGATGTCGGCCGCCGCCGTGATCGACAGCCTGCGGCTCTACATGTCGCGCATCCTCGCGCCGCGCGCGACACTGCACGGCGTGTTCCTCGACATCCTCGGAATGGGCGTGCTGCTCACCGGCGACTCCGGGCTCGGCAAGAGCGAACTCGGCCTCGAACTCATCAGCCGCGGCCACGGCCTCGTCGCCGACGACGCCGTCGACTTCGTCCGACTTGGCCCCGATTTCGTCGAAGGCCGCTGCCCGCCGCTGCTGCAGAACTTGCTCGAAGTGCGCGGCCTCGGCCTGCTCGACATCAAGACGATCTTCGGTGAAACCGCGGTGCGCCGGAAAATGAAGCTGAAGCTGATCGTCCAGCTCGTGCGCCGCCCGGACGGCGAATTCCAGCGGCTGCCGCTGGAAAGCCAGACGGTCGACGTGCTCGGTTTGCCGATCAGCAAGGTCACGATCCAGGTCGCGGCCGGCCGCAACCTCGCGGTGCTGGTCGAGGCGGCCGTGCGGAACACGATCCTGCAGTTGCGCGGCATCGACACGTTGCGCGATTTCATGGATCGGCAACGACTCGCGATGCAGGATCCCGACAGTCAGTTCCCCGGCAAGCTCGTGTAACCGCCCCGCGCCGGCCTCGCAGCGCCGACGCGTCGAGCCGGTGCTATGATGAAACGTCAGGATTCTCTGCTTCCCATGCGCATCGTCCTCATCACCGGCATCTCCGGCTCAGGCAAGTCCGTCGCGCTGAACGCGCTCGAAGACGCAGGCTACTACTGCGTCGACAACCTGCCGCCGCACGTGCTCCCCGAACTCGCCCGCTACCTGGCCGACGGCGGCCAGCACCGGCTCGCGGTCGCGATCGATGCGCGTTCGAGCGCATCGCTGGACGAAATGCCCGGCCTGATCCGCTCGCTGTCGCTCGAGCACGATGTCCGCGTGCTGTTCCTCAACGCAAGCACGCAGGCGCTGATCCAGCGTTTCTCCGAAACGCGCCGGCGCCACCCGCTGTCCGGCTCGCCGTCGCACGACGCGAACGTCGGGCTGCTGTCGTCGCTCGAGGAAGCGATCGAGCGCGAACGCGAGCTGGTCGCGCCGCTCGCCGAATTCGGCCACCAGATCGATACGAGCACGCTGCGCGCGAACGTGCTGCGCACGTGGGTCAAGCGCTTCATCGAGCAGAAGAACAACGACCTGATGGTGATGTTCGAGTCATTCGGCTTCAAGCGCGGCGTGCCGCTCGATGCCGACCTGATGTTCGACGTGCGCGCGCTGCCCAATCCGTACTACGACCATGAGCTGCGCCCGCTCACCGGGCTGGACCAGCCGGTCATCGCCTTTCTCGACGCACTGCCGATCGTCCACCAGATGATCGACGACATCCATGCGTTCCTGATGAAATGGCTGCCGCACTTTCGTGAAGACAACCGCAGCTACCTGACCGTCGCCATCGGCTGCACGGGCGGTCAGCATCGCTCGGTGTTCATCGCGGAAACGCTCGCCGCGCGCCTCGTGCACGATGCGAACGTGATCGTGCGGCATCGTGACGCGCCGGTGGATGTCGACGCGTCGTCGCGGCTCGTCACCGAGGTCGAACGACCTTAGCGACACCGCCCTCTCGCCGGCGCGCCATGTCCACCCTATCGACCACCCTGATCGACCTGCCGCTGTTTCCGCTGCATACGGTGCTGTTCCCCGGTGGCTTGCTGCCGCTCAAGGTATTCGAGGCGCGCTATCTCGACATGTCGCGCGCGTGCCTGCGCGACGACGCGCCGTTCGGCGTGTGCCTCCTGAAGAGCGGGCCCGAAGTCGCGCAGGACGGCGCCGTGTCGGTGCCCGAGACGATCGGCTGCATGGCGCGCATCACCGAGTGCGACACCGGCGAATTCGGGATGCTGTACCTGCAGGCGATCGGCACGCAGCGATTCGAGTTGCTGTCGTATCGCGTCGAAAGCAACGGGCTGCTGGTCGGGATCGCGGAGCCGCTGCCCGACGACATTCCGCTCGAAGGCGAACAGGCGCTCGCACAATTCGGCTCGTGCGCCGAGGTGCTCGAGCGCATCATCGAAGCGCTGAAGAAGTCCGAACCGGACAAGATGCCGTTCGGCGAACCGTTCCGCCTCGACGACCCGAGCTGGGTGTCGAACCGCCTCGCGGAACTGCTGCCGCTCGACCTGCGCGCACGGCAGAAGCTGATGGAGTTTCCGGATGTCGGCGCGCGGATCGACGCCGTGCACCACGTGCTAGACCGGCACGGCTGGCTGTAAGGCGGCGCCGGCCAGCCGCGTCGCACTGGCGTCGCCGGGCGGATCATCCTGACGGGCGAGCCGACCGCGTCGGCGCGGCACTTCCGCAAGCACGGCCCGCGCCGCGCCCTTTCCCCATCGTTACAGCAGCGACCCGCTCAGCGCATCGAGCAGCTTGCGCACGGGCGCCGGTACGCCGTACGCATCGAGCCCGGCGAGCGGCACCCACGCCGTCTCGGCATCCCGTGCATGCGCGAGCGGAAGGCCGCCGTTCGTCATGTCGCTCAGCCGCGGCTCGATCTCGAGCCGGAAATGCGTGAACGTGTGCGTGAACGGCGCGAGCGGCACCGGGCCGCCGCCGCCGAAGCCACGTGCGAGTTCCGCGAGCGCCGCATCGCCGTCCGCCTGCGGCAGGCACCACAGGCCGCCCCAGATGCCGGCCGGCGGACGCCGTTCGAGCAGCACGGCGTCGCCGTCGCGCAGCACGAGCATCCAGGTCTTGCGCGTCGGCACGGCCTTCTTCGGCCGCGCGGCCGGCAGTTCGCGCTGGCGGCCCGTGGATTGCGCGACGCAGTCGCCCGCGAACGGGCAGCGCGCGCAATCCGGCTTGCCGCGCACGCACAGCGTCGCGCCGAGATCCATCAGCCCCTGCGTATAGGCACTCACGTCGGCCGCGTTCGCGGCATCCGGCAGCAGCGATTCGGCCAGCGCCCACATGTCGTTCTCGACGCGCTTCTCGCCCGGAAAGCCCTCGACGCCGAACACGCGCGCCAGTACGCGCTTCACGTTGCCGTCGAGGATCGTCGCGCGTGCACCGTATGCGAACGACGCGATCGCCGCGGCTGTCGAACGGCCGATGCCGGGCAGTTCGGCGAGTGCTTCCGGCGTCGACGGGAATACGCCGCCGTGCTCGGCGACGACGACCTGCGCGCAGCGGTGCAGATTGCGCGCGCGCGAGTAGTAGCCGAGCCCGGCCCACAGCGCCATCACGTCGTCGGACGGCGCGGCCGCGAGCGCGGCGACGTCGGGAAAGCGCTCGAGAAAGCGCGTGTAATACGGGACGACGGTCGAGACCTGCGTCTGCTGCAGCATGATTTCCGACAGCCAGATCCAGTAGGGATCGCGGGTGTTCTGCCACGGCAGGTCGTGGCGGCCATGCTCGCGCTGCCAGGCGATCAGGCGCGTGGCGAACGTGCGATGCAGCGGCGTGACGGGGAACGGAGCGGGGGCGATGCGGGGCGGCTTCAAGTGTTCGAATCTTCGGAAAAAGGTTGCAACGCGGGGCTCAACGCTGGCAGGTCGGGCAGTAATAGGTCGAACGCTGACCCTGCACGATCTGGCGGATCGGCGTGCCGCAGACGCGGCAAGGCAGCCCCGCACGGTCGTAGACGAAGCAGTCGAGCTGGAAATAGCCGCTTTCGCCGTTGCTGCCGACGAAATCGCGCAGCGTGCTGCCGCCGCGCTCGATCGCGTCGGCGAGCGTCGCGCGCACCGCGTCGGCCAGCCGCTCATAGCGTGGCAGCGACACCTTGCCGGCGGCGGTCGTCGGCCGGATGCCCGCGCGAAACAGGCTCTCCGACGCATAGATGTTGCCGACGCCGACGACCATGTCGCCCGCGAGCAGCGCCTGCTTGACCGACACCGTGCGGCCGCGCGTGCGTGCGTGCAGCAGCGCGCCGGTGAACGCCGGCGAGAACGGCTCGACGCCGAGGCTCGCGAGCAGCGGATGCGCATGCACGTCGCCGGCTTCGCGCGGGTGCCACAGCACGGCGCCGAAACGGCGCGGATCGCGGAACCGCAGCACGAATTCGTCGAAGATCCAATCGATGTGGTCGTGTTTCGCAGCCACCGGCACGCCGGCCGCGGGCAGCACGCGCAGCGTGCCCGTCATCCCGAGATGGACGATGAACCAGCCTGCGTCGACCTCGAACAGCAGATACTTGCCGCGACGCTCGACGGCGAGCACCTCGCGCGCGCGCAACTGCTCGGCGAGCCCCGCCGGCACGGGCCAGCGCAGCATCGCGGTACGGACGTCGACACGCTCGACGCGGCGGCCCGCGACAAAGGGCTCGATGCCCCGGCGCGTGACTTCGACTTCTGGCAACTCTGGCATGTTCTACGGGTCTGAAACTGGATTCACGATCGTGCGTGTATTGTAGCGAGCGCGTTACAATCGGTTGAAACATCGAACGGATTTCCATGACCCTGCCCTCGAAGCTGCTTCTGAAGCGCCCCGCCGCCGAGCGCGGCGTGCGTGCCTTCCCGGTCCGCCGCGCGCTCGGCGCCGCGCTGTTCGCCGCCTGGACCCTCACCGCCATCCCGGCTCACGCGCAGGATCCGGCATCGGACGACGCGGAGCCGCAGGGCGCGTTCGAGCACGTGATGCCGGACGAGCAGAAGAATCTCCCGGGCGTCCCGCTGACGAGCCAGATCGTCTACCAGGTACTGGCCGCCGAAGTCGCGCTTCAGCGCAACCAGCCGGCGCCGGCCTACCAGACCTACCTCGCGCTCGCCCGCGACACGCGCGATCCGCGCATGGCGCAGCGTGCGACCGAGATCGCGCTCGGCGCGCAAAGCCCGGCCGACGCGCTGTCCGCGGCCAATCTCTGGCGCCAGTACGCACCGGATTCGAACCGCGCATCGCAAGTCGACGCCGCGCTGCTGGTGCTCGCCGGCAAGCCGGCCGACGCGCAGCCGATGCTCGCGCGCGAACTGGCCCGCGCGACCGGCGAAACGCGCGGCCCCGCGATCCTCGCGCTGCAGGCGCTGCTGGTGCGCGGCGCGGACCGCGTCGGCGGCCTCGCGGTGCTGAAGGACATGCTGAAGAACGACATGAACCGTCCCGAGGCGCAGCTCGCGATCGCGCGGCAGCAGCTCGCGGTCGACGACAAGGAAGGCGCCGCGCAGTCGCTGAAGCAGGCGCTGCAGATCCGCCCCGACTATCTGCCGGCGGCGCTGATGCTGTCGCAGATGGGGCCTGCCGAGCGCGCAGCCGGCATCACGTCGTTCGAGAAATATGTTCAGCAGAATCCGAAGTCGCGCGATGCGCGCCTCGCACTGTCGCAGCTCTACCTCGCCGACGACCGCCTCGACGACGCGCAGAAGCAGTTCGAGACGATGCGCAAGCTCGACGCGAAGGACCCGACGCCGCTGATGGCGCTCGCGCTGATCAAGATCCAGCAGAAGAAACTCGACGACGCGAACGCGTACCTGAAGCAGTACGTGCAGCTCGGCAACAAGCAGCCGAACCTCGACGTCGGCCAGGGCTACATCTACCTCGCGCAGATCTCGATCGAACAGGGCAATGACGCGCAGGCGTCGCAATGGCTCGACAAGGTCGACCAGACGAGCCAGCACTACCTGCCCGCGCAGATCACGCGCGCGCAGCTGCTGCAGAAACAGGGCAAGACCGACGAGGCCCGCAAGGTGCTCGACGACCTGCCGATCAGCGATCCGCGCGATGCGGCCGTGGTCGCACGCACCGACGCGTCGATCCTGTTTACCGCGAAGCGCTATCCGGAAGCCGAGGCGCGACTCGCGCAGGCAGTCCAGGACTTCCCGGACGATCCCGACCTGCGCTACGACTACGCGATGGCAGCCGAGAAGACGGGCCACTACGCGGCAATGGAAAAGCAGTTGCGCGAGCTGATGCGCACGCAGCCCGACAACCCGCAGGCGTACAACGCGCTCGGCTATTCGCTGGCCGATCGCAACCAGCGCCTGCCCGAAGCCAGCAAGCTGATCGACAAGGCGCTGTCGCTCGCGCCGAACGACGCGTACATCATGGACAGCCTCGGCTGGGTGAAGTACCGGATGGGCGACGCGGCCGGCGCGGCGAAGGTGCTGCGGCGCGCGTACGAGCTGCAGCCGAACGCCGAAATCGGCGCGCACCTCGGCGAAGTGCTGTGGAAGAGCGGCGCGCAGGACGACGCGCGCACCGCGTGGCGTGCCGCGCAGAAGCTCGAGCCCGACAACGACACGCTCGTGCAGACGCTCAAGCGCCTGCAGATCAACGGCCTCTGATGCGGATGTTCCCGATGCTTTCCCTGTCTTCCCGCGCGCTGCGCACGCTGGCCGCGGCCGGCGCCGCGCTTGCGCTCGCCGGCTGCGCGAGCACGCCGCCGTCGGCGAATGCGCCGGCGGGCGCGGTGCTGCAGACGGCCGCGACGCACGCGTACCACGGCCGTTTCGCGGTGCAGTACAACGATCGCCTCGGCCGACCGCAGAACGTGTACGGCAACTTCGACTGGCAGGAGTACGGCGACGACGTGTCGCTGGAGCTGCGCAGCCCGCTCGGCCAGACGCTCGCGGTCGTGAAATCGACACCGCAGGCCGCGTCGCTCGAACTGCCGAACCGTCAGCCGCAATACGCGACGGACGTCGGCGAGCTGATGCAGAACACGCTCGGCTTCTCGCTGCCGCTGGCGGGCCTGCGCTACTGGCTGCTGCCGACGCCCGCGCCCGCGACGCCCGCGCAGACGGTGCGCGACCCGGCCGACACGACGCACGTCAAGCAGATCCGCCAGGACGGCTGGACGATCGACTATCTCGCCTACGCGGACGCACCGGCCACGGGCGTCAAACGCGTCAACCTCGTGCGCGCGACGCCGCCGCTCGACATCAAGCTCGTGCTCGACCAGTAAGCACGTGAACCTAGCCCCGACATACGCATGACCGATTCGACCCGCTCGCTGCGCAACTGCCTTGCGCCCGCGAAACTCAACCTGTTCCTGCACATCACCGGCCGCCGCCCGAACGGCTATCACGATCTGCAGAGCGTGTTCCAGCTGCTGAACTGGGGCGACACGCTGCATTTCACGCTGCGCGACGACGGTCGCGTTGCACGCGTCACCGACGTGCCGGGCGTGCCCGAGGAAAGCGATCTCGTCGTGCGCGCGGCCAACCTGCTGAAAACGCACACGGGCACCGCGGCCGGCGTCGACATCGAGATCGACAAGCGCCTGCCGATGGGCGCGGGCCTCGGCGGCGGCAGCTCGGATGCGGCAACGACGCTGCTCGCGCTGAATCGCCTGTGGCAACTGAACCTGCCGCGCGCGGAACTGCAGTCGCTCGCGGTGAAACTCGGTGCCGATGTTCCGTTTTTTGTTTTTGGAAAAAATGCGTTCGCAGAGGGTATCGGAGAAGAATTAGCTGAGGTAGAATTGCCGACTCGCTGGTTTTTGGTTGTGACGCCGCGAGTTCATGTCCCCACCGCTGAAATTTTTTCAGATGAGTTGTTGACAAGAGATACAAAGCGAGTCACAATTACAGACTTTCTTGCACAGCAAAACAGCGATGCGGGATGGCCAGACAGCTTCGGCCGGAACGACATGCAGCAAGTTGTGACAAGTAAGTACGCGGAAGTTGCGCAGGTGGTCAAATGGTTGTATAATGTGACCCCCGCGAGGATGACCGGCTCCGGAGCAAGCGTGTTTGCAGCGTTTCATAGCAAGCACGAGGCAGAAGCGGCGCAAGCCAAGCTGCCCACCGGTTGGAACGGTGCAGTTGCCGAGAGCCTGAACGAGCATCCGCTCTTCGCTTTCGCGTCATGAAGTTTTGCTTTGCCGGATGGCCTACAAGTCCGGTGAAGTTATCAGTTGAGTGTAGGGGAGTCGCCAAGTTGGTCAAGGCACCGGATTTTGATTCCGGCATGCGAGGGTTCGAGTCCTTCCTCCCCTGCCAAAAATTTTCCCGCATTTCCCGCCTAAGCCTGAAGCAGGTGCACGATGAGCAGCCACAGCCATGATGGCTTGATGGTCTTTACTGGCAACGCGAATCCCGCGCTCGCCCAGGAAGTCGTCAATATCCTTGGAATCCCCCTCGGCAAAGCAATGGTCAGCCGTTTCTCCGACGGTGAGATCCAGGTCGAGATCCAGGAAAACGTGCGCGGCAAGGACGTCTTCGTCCTGCAATCCACGTGCGCGCCGGCCAACGACAACCTGATGGAACTGATGATCATGGTCGATGCGCTCAAGCGCGCATCCGCCGGCCGGATCACCGCTGCCATCCCCTACTTCGGCTATGCCCGCCAGGACCGACGCCCGCGTTCGGCGCGCGTCGCGATCTCGGCGAAGATCGTCGCGAACATGCTGGAAATCGCCGGCGTCGAGCGGATCATCACGATGGATCTGCACGCCGACCAGATTCAAGGCTTCTTCGACATCCCGGTCGACAACATCTACGCAACGCCGATCCTGCTGGGTGACCTGCGCAAGCAGAACTACTCGGATCTGCTCGTCGTGTCGCCGGACGTCGGCGGCGTGGTCCGCGCCCGGGCACTCGCGAAGCAACTCAACTGCGATCTCGCGATCATCGACAAGCGTCGCCCGAAGGCGAACGTCGCCGAAGTGATGAACATCATCGGTGAAGTCGAAGGCCGCACCTGCGTGATCATGGACGACATGGTCGATACGGCCGGCACGCTCTGCAAGGCCGCGCAAGTGCTGAAGGATCGCGGTGCGAAGCAGGTGTTCGCGTACGCGACGCACCCGGTTCTGTCGGGTGGCGCCGCCGAGCGTATCGCCGCATCGGCACTCGACGAGCTGGTCGTCACCGATACGATCCCGCTGTCGGCCGAGTCGCTGTCCTGCTCGAAGATCCGCTCGCTGACGAGCGCGAGCCTGCTGGCAGAAACGTTCTCGCGGATTCGCCGCGGCGACTCGGTGATGTCGCTGTTCGCCGAATCCTGATCGCGGAACGACACGATATAGCATGCGCAGAAAGCGAAGCGGCAACGCTTCGCTTTTTGCACAATCGGACGGGATAGACGAAACCCCGTCCGTTTCATCGGGGGCCGCCATTTCGCCGGCCCCGTTTTACTGCCTGGTCGCGGGCAGCAAATGGAGAATCACATGAAAGTCGTCGCTTTCGAGCGCCAACAGCAAGGTACGGGTGCGAGCCGCCGCCTGCGCAACGCCGGTAAGACCACGGGTATCGTCTACGGTGGCGAAGCAGCCCCGCAAAAGATCGAACTGGATCACAACGCGCTGTGGCACGCCCTGAAGAAGGAAGCCTTCCACTCGTCGATCCTCGACCTGGAAGTCGCTGGCCAGTCGCAACAGGTTCTGCTGCGCGACGTGCAATACCACCCGTTCAAGCAACTCGTGCTGCACGTGGACTTCCAGCGCGTCGACGCGAAGAAGAAGCTGCACACGAAGGTGCCGCTGCACTTCCTGAACGCTGAAGTCAGCCCGGCAGTGAAGCTGTCGAGCGCAATCGTCTCGCACGTCGCGACGGAAATCGAAGTCGAGTGCCTGCCGTCGGCTCTGCCGGAATTCCTCGAAGTCGATCTGTCGAAGATCGAAGCAGGTCAGTCGCTGCACGCGAAGGACATCGCACTGCCGAAGGGCGTGACGCTGGTCGCGCACGTCGACGCGGAAAACCCGGTTGTCGCATCGGCGACGGTCCCGGCTGGTGCCGTGTCGGACGCAGCAGGCGAAGGCGAAACGCCGGCTGCCTAAGCGGCTGCCCACGCGCCATTCGATCCGTTTCGCGAAACGGTCGATGCAACCCGCCGCGGCTTGCCCGGCGGGTTTTTCTTTTTCTGCGCCCAGGCGGGCGCTGCCGCCTACGAAACGTCATGATCAAACTGATCGTCGGCCTCGGCAATCCCGGGGCGGAATACACCGCGACGCGCCACAACGCCGGCTTCTGGCTGATCGACCAGCTCGCCCGCGAAGCCGGCACGACGCTGCGCGACGAGCGCCGCTTTCACGGCTTCTACGCAAAAGCGCGCCTGCACGGCGAGGAAGTCCACCTGCTGGAGCCGCAAACCTACATGAACCGCTCCGGCCAGTCGGTCGTCGCGCTCGCGAATTTCTTCAAGATCCTGCCCGACCAGATCCTCGTCGCCCACGACGAACTCGATCTGCCGCCCGGCACCGTGAAGCTGAAGCTCGGCGGCGGCAGCGGCGGCCACAACGGCCTGAAGGACATCTCCGCGCATCTGTCGTCGCAACAGTACTGGCGCCTGCGCATCGGCATCGGCCATCCGCGCGACCTGATTCCGGAAGGCGCGCGCGCCGGCGCGAAACCCGATGTTGCGAACTTCGTGCTGAAGCCGCCGCGCCGCGAGGAGCAGGACGTGATCGACGCATCGATCGAACGCGCGCTCGCCGTGATGCCGATGGTCGTCAAGGGCGAACTCGACCGCGCGACGATGCAGCTGCATCGCAACTGAACCCGCGCCGCACCGGCGCGGTGCAATGTGCCGCCCGGTTGCGCCGGCCAGCGCCGCCCTCCCGCGCAATTGCGCACTGCAACGCCCACATGCGGTAATCTGGTCGCTTTTGCCCGTCAGGAGCCAAGCGGTGAGCCGTTACTGGAGCGACGTCGTTCAGCAACTCGTGCCTTACGTGCCGGGCGAACAGCCCGCGCTCGCACACCCCGTCAAGCTGAACACCAACGAGAATCCCTATCCGCCTTCGCCGCGCGTCGTCGCGGCGATCGCACGCGAACTCGGCGATACCGGCGACACGCTGCGCCGCTATCCCGATCCGCTCGCGCGCGCACTGCGCGAGACGGTCGCGGCCCATCACCGCATCAAGCCCGAACAGGTCTTCGTCGGCAACGGCTCCGACGAAGTGCTCGCGCACGCATTCCAGGCCCTGCTCAAGCATGACCGGCCGCTGCGCTTTCCCGACATCTCGTACAGCTTCTACCCGACCTACGCGCGCCTGTATGGCGTAGAAACTTCGATCGTGCCGCTCGCGGACGACTTCTCGATCCGGGTCGAAGACTATCTCGACGACGCGGGCGGCGTGCTGTTCCCGAACCCGAACGCGCCGACCGGGCGCGCGCTGCCGCTCGCGGACATCGAGCGGATCGCGGCCGCGAACCCGTCGTCGGTCGTGCTGATCGACGAGGCGTATGTCGATTTCGGCGCGCAATCCGCGATCGCGCTGATCGACCGCCATCCGAACCTGCTCGTCGTGCACACGACGTCGAAGGCGCGCTCGCTCGCGGGCATGCGCGTCGGCTTCGCGTTTGGCGATGCCGCGTTGATCGACGCACTGAACCGCGTGAAGGACAGCTTCAATTCCTATCCGCTCGACCGGCTCGCGCAGGCCGCGGCGCAGGCGGCATACGAAGATACCGACTATTTCGGCGCGACCTGCCGGCGCGTGATCGACAGCCGCACGCGGCTCACGCACGCGCTCGAGGCACTCGGTTTCGAGGTCGTGCCGTCGGCCGCGAACTTCGTGTTCGCGCGCCATCCCGCGCACGATGCGGAGACGATCGCGGCACAGCTGAAGGATCGGGAAATTTTCGTGCGGCACTTCCGGGCGCCGCGCATCGACCAGCACTTGCGCATCACCGTCGGTACCGACGCCGAATGCGACGCGCTCGTCGCGGCATTGCGCGAGCTGATCGGCTGAAACGGTAGCGGAAGCTGAAACGGAACCGGCGCCGAACGGCGCCGGCCGAGGAAATCGTGACGTCGAGACGCGCGACGTCAGCAGGGCGTCACCGCACGTCGTCGCCCTTCGCGGCGGTCAACGCGTGATACTTCGCCATCAACTGCGCGTGCGATTCGTCGTGCTGCGGATCGCGCGGAATGCATTCGACCGGACACACCTGCTGGCACTGCGGCTCGTCGAAATGGCCGACGCACTCGGTGCACTTGTTCGGGTCGATCACGTAGATATCCGGGCCCATCGAAATCGCACCGTTCGGGCACTCGGGCTCGCACACGTCGCAATTGATGCACTCGTCGGTAATCATCAAAGACATACTGATCTCACTTCTTCAGGCCGGCGGCCGGCTTCACGACGAAACCGGCCGGCGCCGCGTCACGCGGCCGGGCCTCCCATCGCAGTGACTTTCTCGGTCAGCCACTTCTCGACGGACGGAAACACGAACTTGCTGACATCGCCGCCCAACTGCGCGATTTCGCGCACGATCGTCCCCGAGATGAACTGGTACTGATCGGACGGCGTCATGAACATCGTCTCGACGTCGGGCAACAGATAGCGGTTCATCCCCGCCATCTGGAACTCGTATTCGAAATCGGACACGGCACGCAGGCCGCGCACGATCACGCGCGCGTTGTTGATGCGGACGAAATCCTTCAGCAGGCCCGTGAAACTCATGACCTTCACGTTCGGATAATGACCGAGCACCTCGTTCGCAATCGTCAGACGTTCTTCGAGCGAGAAGAACGGCTTCTTCGCGCGGCTGTCGGCGACACCCACCACCAGCGTATCAAAAATGCTCGACGCACGCCGCACGAGGTCTTCGTGCCCGCGCGTCAGCGGATCGAACGTACCGGGATACACGGCGACTACCATGTCGCTCCTCCTGTCATCACGCAAACGGGGTGGCAGCCGTGCGACGCGCACGCCACTGCCGAGATGGGCATGCGTCGCCTTTGCCGCGCGCCGCCTCGTATGGAACGCGCATTATTCATCATTTTCGCGCCGCAGCAAATGATAGTGAACCGCACCGGCCTTGCCGTGCTTCACCACCTGCCAGCCGGCCAGTGCGTCGTGCGCGGCCGGGTCGAGCTCCGCCCCCGTTTCGACGTACAGCGCGCCATCCGGCGAGACGAGCGGCGCCGCCAGCGCGATCGCGCGATCGAGCACGGCCGGCTCGCCGAACGGCGGATCGAGGAACACGACGTCGAACGCGCCCGGGGTCAGCCCGGCCGCGAGCCGCAGCGCGTCGGCTTCCGCGACCTCGACCGAGCGTGCGCCCAGCTTGTCCTTGATCGTGCGCAGCTGCTGCGCCGCGCGCGGGTGGCGCTCGACCATCACGACGCTCGTCGCGCCGCGCGACGCGGCCTCGAAGCCGAGCGCGCCGGTGCCCGCGAACAGGTCGAGGCAGCGCCGGCCTTCGAGATCCTGGCCGAGCCAGTTGAACAGGGTCTCGCGCACGCGATCGGGCGTCGGCCGCAGGCCGTCGAGATCGAGCACGGCGAGCGGCGTGCGTTTCCAGTCACCGCCGATGATGCGGATCGTGTGCGGCTTGCCGCGGCCGGCGGGGGCCGCCGGGCGGCCGGAAGAGGAACGGGACATACGGAATATCGACAACGGAGGGAACGGGTGCGCACGCGGGCGCACCGCCAAACAGGCGCACGTTACCACAGCGGCGGCACCGACTGACGCGAGTGCCTCGCCGCACTGATAAAATGCACGGTTTCGGCCGCCGTGCGCACGCGCGACGGCCTCTCCGGCGCTCCGCCCTGGCGGCGCCCCGCCCTCTTCCCGACGTCAGACCATGTTCAGCTTCTTCAAACGATTCAAGAAAACGCAGGAGCCCGACTCCGCGGAATCGCAATCAGCCGACGCGCCGCAACCGGACGAGCCGTCCGACGCCCCCGCGCCCGCCCCCGAGCCCCGCCGGGCGGTCGAAGCACCGCAAGCGCCCGCGCAACCGCGACAGGCCGCGCCGGCCGTCGTGATGACGGTCACGCCGACCAACGACGGCAGCGACGAAGTCGTCGAAGCGGTCGAGATCGTGCCGCCGCCGACGCAGGACGCGTCCGCGAAGAAGTCGTGGCTCGCGCGCCTGAAGTCGGGGCTCGCGAAGACGGGCTCGAGCATCACCGGCGTGTTCGTCAACACGAAGATCGACGAGGATCTGTACGAGGAGCTCGAAGCCGCGCTGCTGATGTCCGACGCCGGCGTCGACGCGACCGAGTACCTGCTCGGCGCGCTGCGCGAGAAGGTGCGCGCGGGCCGGCTCACCGATCCGCAGCAGGTGAAGGGCGCGCTGCACGATCTGCTCGTCGAACTGCTGACGCCGCTCGAGAAGTCGCTGATGCTCGGTCGCGCGCAACCGCTCGTGATGATGATCACGGGCGTGAACGGCGCGGGCAAGACCACCAGCATCGGCAAGCTCGCGAAGCACCTGCAGAGCTTCGACCAGTCGGTGCTGCTGGCCGCGGGCGACACGTTCCGCGCGGCCGCGCGCGAACAGCTGGCGGTCTGGGGCGAGCGCAACAACGTGACGGTCGTCCAGCAGGAAAGCGGCGACCCGGCCGCGGTGATCTTCGACGCGGTCAGCGCCGCGCGCGCCCGCAAGATCGACGTAATGATGGCCGACACGGCCGGCCGCCTGCCGACGCAGCTGCACCTGATGGAAGAGCTGAAGAAGGTGAAGCGCGTGATCTCGAAGGCGCACGACGGCGCGCCGCACGAGGTGCTGCTCGTGATCGACGCGAACACGGGCCAGAACGCGCTCACGCAGGTGAAGGCCTTCGACGATGCGCTCGGCCTCACGGGCCTGATCGTCACGAAGCTCGACGGCACCGCCAAGGGCGGGATCCTCGCCGCGATCGCGCGGCAGCGCCCGGTGCCCGTCTACTTCATCGGCGTCGGCGAGAAGGTCGAGGACCTGCAGCCGTTCAACGCAGTGGAATTCGCGGACGCGCTGCTCGGCTGAACGCCGCCGGCCCGCATCGCACGGGGCGCCTCCGGGCGCCCTTTTTATATGCGCGGCCGGAAGCCGTCAGCCGGAAGCCGGCGGCCCCGCGACGTCATTCGATGTCATTCGGCGTCGGGCTGCACGCCAGGCTCGGCGGCCTTGAACGCATCGAGCGTCGACGCATGATCGGCGATCCGCTGGATCGTCGGAAAGCGCGTCGTGTCGATCGAGAAACGGTTCGCGTTGAACACCTGCGGCACGATGCAGATATCGGCGAGCGTCGGCGTGTCGCCGAAGCACAGCTTGCCGGTGCGCGGATCGTTCGCGAGGCGCGTCTCGAGCGACGCGAAACCCGCCTCGATCCAGTGCCGGTACCATTCGTTCTTTGCTTCCTCCGGCACCTTCAGCGTGTGCTTCAGGTATTTCAGCACGCGCAGGTTGTTCAGCGGATGGATCTCGCACGCGACCTGCAGCGCGATCGCCCGCACATACGCGCGGTCGACCGGCGCCTTCGGCAGCAGCGCGGGTTCGGGATGCGTTTCCTCGAGATATTCGATGATCGCGAGCGATTGCTGCAGCGTGGCATCGCCGTCGATCAGCGTCGGCACGACGGCATCCGGATTCACCGCGCGATACGCGTCCTTCAGTTGCTCGCCGCCGTCGCGCAGCATGTGCACGGGGACCGTGTCGAACGGCAGCTGCTTCAGGTTCAGGGCGATCCGCACACGGTACGACGCGGAACTGCGGAAATAGCTGTAAAGCTTCATGGGTGTCTCTCTGTTGGTCGTATTCGGCCGGTAACGGCGCCTGCAGCGCACGCACGGCCCCGCCGGGAACCCGAGTTTAGCGCGCCGCGCGGCGGTGGCGCGCAGCCGCGCTTGGGCGAGCCGCGCCCATGCGATACTCGGGGCATTCCTTACCGCTCACCGCGCGGCCCGATGCCGGCCGCCCGCCCCACGCCCCGATGACCGCTCCCCACGACTCCGCCGCCTCGCCGTTCCCCTGCGCCCGCTTCATCAAGGAAATCGGCCGCGGCCCGAACGGCGCACGCGCGCTGTCCGCCGAAGACACGTTCGAGCTCTATCGCGCGATGCTCGACGCACGCGTGTCGGACGTCGAACTCGGCGCGATCCTGATCGCGTATCGCCTGAAGGGCGAAAGCGCCGACGAACTGTCCGCGATGCTCGCCGCCGCGCAGGCGTCGTTCGAACCGGTGCACGTGCAGGACGCCGCCTTCCGCCCGGTGTCGATCCCGAGCTACAACGGCGCGCGCAAGCAGCCGAACCTGGTGCCGCTGCTCGCGCTGCTGCTCGCGCGCGAAGGCGTGCCGGTGCTCGTGCACGGCGTCGAACGCGATCCGGGCCGCGTGACGAGCGCGGAGATCTTCTCGGCGCTGTCGATCGCGCCGTCGAAGTCGCACGACGCGATCGAGGACATGCTCGCCGAGCGCCGCGTCGCGTTCGCGCCGATCGACGCGCTGGCGCCGCGCATCGCGCGTCTGCTGGCGCTGCGCGGCGTGCTCGGCGTGCGCAACTCCACGCACACGCTCGTGAAGATCCTGCAGCCGTTCGCGCCGGCCGGGCTGCGGCTCGTCAACTACACGCATCCGCCGTACCGCGACAGCCTCGCGCAACTGTTCCGCGATCATCCGGACGCCGCGCGCGGCGGTGCGCTGCTCGCGCGCGGCACCGAAGGCGAAGCGGTGGCCGACACGCGGCGCCAGGTGCAAGTCGACTGGCTGCACGACGGCGTGTGCGACACGCTGATCGAGCCCGAGCGCTCGTCGAGCGACGCACCGCCCGTCGCGCTGCCCGAATCGCGCGACGCGGCGACCACGGCCGCGTGGACGGACGCCGTGCTGCGCGGCGAAGTTCCGGTGCCCGACGCGCTTGCGCGGCAGGTCGACACGATCGTGCGGATCGCCCGGATCGCACCCTGACCGGCATCCCGGGCCGGCGTGCTGTCGCGCCGGCCTTTCAACCGACCATTTGACACGGACCCGCATCCTGGCATAGAGTTGTCGCCATGCGTTCCTTTCCGAACACCCTCCGAATTACCTCCGGCCGCCTAGCGCGGTCGCTATCGCTACGACTAGCCTAAGGCTGTCTTAGCGCCGTGTGCTGTCCGCACGGTCCCTCCCTGCAGTTCCTCGCAGCACCCTTCTCGCAGTTTTTACAACCCGAAGTCGTCAGCATTCGTCCGTCTATCCGTCGGTCGATTCGCGAAGATCATCCGCATCCGCAGCGCGTTTCCGGCGCCACGGTGCGAGGCAGCGCCTACCGTCGCCCATGCCGCCCGTCTTCGCTCGCGACTTGAGACCCGAGGTCCAGAAGATGAAGCGCAACCCGCAAGACAAGTATCGTCCGTTCGAACCCGTCCGCATCAATGGCCGCCGCTGGCCGACCCGCACCATCGAGCGTGCGCCGGTCTGGATGAGCACCGACCTGCGCGACGGCAACCAGTCGCTGATCGAGCCGATGAGCATCGAACAGAAGCTGGAGTTCTTCGACATGCTGGTCGCGATCGGTTTCAAGGAGATCGAAGTCGGTTTTCCGTCGGCGTCGCAAACCGACTTCGATTTCGTCCGCAAGCTGATCGACGAGAAGCGGATCCCCGACGACGTGACGATCGAAGTGCTCGTGCAGTCGCGCGAAGACCTGATCGCGCGCACCTTCGACGCGCTCGAAGGCGTGCCGCGCGCGATCGTGCACCTGTACAACGCGATCTGCCCGTCGTTCCGGCGCATCGTGTTCGGGATGTCGAAGGACGACGTGAAGGCGCTCGCGGTCGACGGCACGCGACTCATCAAGGAACACGCGGCGGCTCGCCCGGACACGCACTGGACCTATCAGTACTCCCCTGAAACCTTCAGCATGACCGAGCTGACGTTCGCGCGCGAAGTGTGCGACGCGGTCGCGCAGGCGTGGCGTCCGACCCGCGATCACAAGATGATCGTCAACCTGCCGGCGACCGTCGAAGCCGCGAGCCCGAACGTGTTCGCCGACCAGATCGAGTGGATGGACCGCAACCTCGCGTATCGCGACAGCATCGTGCTGTCCGTGCATCCGCACAACGATCGCGGCACCGCGGTCGCCGCCGCCGAACTCGCGCTGCTCGCGGGCGCCGACCGCATCGAGGGCTGCCTGTTCGGCAACGGCGAGCGCACCGGCAACGTCGACCTCGTCACGCTCGCGCTGAACCTCTATACGCAGGGCATCGACCCGGGCCTCGATTTCTCCGACATCGACGCGGTGCGCCGCGTGGTCGAGCGCTGCAACCAGATTCCGGTGCATCCGCGCCATCCGTACGCGGGCGACCTCGTGTTCACCGCGTTCTCCGGCTCGCACCAGGACGCGATCCGCAAGGGCTTCGCGCAGCAGCGCCCCGACGCAGTGTGGGAAGTGCCGTACCTGCCGATCGACCCGGCCGACCTCGGCCGCAGCTATGACGCGGTGATCCGCGTGAACAGCCAGTCCGGCAAGGGCGGCGCGACGTTCCTGCTCGAACGCGGGATGGGCTTCACGCCGACGCGCCGCGTGCAGATCGAATTCAGCCACGCGGTGCAGACGCTCGCCGACGCATCCGGCGAGGAAGTGACCGGCGACGCGATCTGTGCGCTGTTCGCACGCGAATTCTTCGAGACCGACGGCCCGGCCGCGCGCCACGGCAACGGCAACGGCGCGCGCTGGCAGAACCGCGACATCGCGAGCGCGCCGCCGGCCGATGCGACGCCCGAAGACGCCGTGCAACGCGTGGCCGCTGCCTTCGCGACGGCAGCCGGCGCGACGATCGACGTCGCCTCGTGCGAACACGCGCGCACGACGGACGGCCGGATCGCGGTATCGGTCGGCTGCCGGGTCGGCGACGCGCCGCTGCGGCATGGTGTCGGGGTGCACGACGACGCCGCGAGCGCCGCGCTCGATGCGGTCGTCAGCGCGATCAACCGCTCGGCCTGGCATTGCGCCGACCGCCGCGCGGCAGCCTGACGGCAGGTTTCGCTTCAGGGTTCGAACGTCAGCGAGCGGTGCGTGACCGCCCGTGCGCCGCGCGATCCGCGCCGCACGGGCCAATGAAAAGCGGCCCAGAAGGCCGCTTCGGTCGGGACATGAAAAGGAGCGCCATGCGCGCTCATGTCTCGGTCGCGCACCGCGTCGCCTGCCACGCGAGCAGGCGCCAGTGGCCCTGCTCATGCGTGTGGACGGCCGTATAGGCGATCGGAAACACCAGCCCGCCGTTGTTCGTTTCCATCTCGATCAACGCGCGCCCGGTGACGACGCAGGTCGCGTCGCCGACGGGCAGCAGGTCCTGCGACTGGATTTCGATCTGGCGATAGCGGCGGCGGCCGGCGACGATGGCGTCGATGAACTGCTGCTTGGTTTCGCGTTTGCCGTTGGTGTGCACGAAGAACACCTTGTCCGACAATTGCGCATCGAGCGCCTCGCCGTCTCCGTCGACCATCGCCCGGAACCGTTCGCGCTCGAGCGCGCGAATCGCATCGACCACCTTCGCCATCGCCTGACTCCTCGGCAACGCGCCCGCCGTGCGCCGGCGTGCGGATCAGAAGTTGTACTGCACGTAGAACTGGTGGAAATTTATACCAGGATTCGGCTCTTTGATACCCGCGTTAGACACATGTTGAAAACGGTAACCGACCTGATACTGTTGCCGTTCTCCGAACTGGGCGCCAACGCCGGCGACGTCCACGAACTGGAACGACGTCGCCAGCGACAGATTGTTGGAGATCGTCGGGGAAGTCAGGAAGCGGATGCCGGCACCGGCCTCGATGAACGGACGTACCTGGCCCGCGCTCTTGATGAAGCGGAACATCGGCTGCGCGCCGAATTCGCCGATGCTGCCATGAACATTGCCGCCCGTGTGCCAGTAGCCGGCGTGCCCTTCCACCACGAACGCGAAGTGCCAGCCGCCGATTTCCCACCAGTTCCAGCCCGGATCCCACACGACGCCGAGATCGCCCTTGTCGATCCCGTGGCGATCGGAAAACCCGCCGCCGGCCTGGATTCCCCATCGATCCGCGAACGCGGCACCCGATCCGCCCAGCAGCGACGCCGCCAGCAGCGCGTGCAGCGCAAGCCGACTATGGGGCCGGCGATTCTTCTTATTGTTCATCTGACACTCCAACTTTGTGGGTTGAATGGAGCCTTGCCGCAGCGGCCGGGCCCGAGCGAACTGAATGGTATGGTAAAGGACTTTTCGGATCGGCATCACGAAGCGAAATTGTTTGCTTCCAAAACTACAAAAATCGAAATCGTCTACTGATTACCATCAGAAACAATGGCTTACGGAACTTCCCCCCGCCAGCCCGGTCGCAAATTAGACTATCGACTCGACAAGTTCGATAGAAAACCGGGAACTCGGATGCCCCCGTGCCCTCCAAGGAATTAGCACTCGGATTACGGGAGTGCTAAGATGGGCCCCGGAATCTCATCCGAGCCCAGGGGTTTGTCCCTGATTCCAAAGGAGTTTTTAGTGAGCCACGCCCTGACCCTTCCGAACACCCTGAGCCCGACGCCGGCCAAGGCCGAATCGGCAGGCTCGCTGGCGCTCGCGACTCAATCGATGTTGCCGGGCCAGCTTGGCAACATCGACGCGTATATCCAGGCCGTCAACCGGATCCCGCTGCTGACCGCCGAAGAGGAACGCCGATACGCGACCGAATTCCGCGAAGACAACAACCTCGACTCGGCACGCCGCCTCGTGCTGTCGCACCTGCGGCTCGTCGTGTCGATCGCGCGCAACTATCTCGGCTACGGCCTGCCGCACGGCGACCTGATCCAGGAAGGCAACATCGGCCTGATGAAGGCGGTGAAGCGTTTCGACCCGGCGCAAAACGTGCGTCTGGTGTCGTACGCGATCCACTGGATCAAGGCCGAGATCCACGAGTACATCCTGCGCAACTGGCGGATGGTGAAGGTCGCGACGACGAAGGCTCAGCGCAAGCTGTTCTTCAACCTGCGCAGCCACAAGAAGAGCATGCAGGCGATGACGCCCGAGGAAATCGACGGCCTCGCGCAGGAGCTCAACGTCAAGCGCGAAGACGTGACCGAAATGGAAACGCGCCTGTCGGGCGGCGACATCGCACTCGAGGGCCAAGTGGAAGACGGCGAGGAGTCGTACGCGCCGATCGCCTACCTGGCCGATTCGCACAACGAGCCGACCGCCGTGCTCGCCGCGCGTCAGCGCGACATGCTGCAGACGGACGGCATCGCGCAGGCGCTCGAGGCGCTCGACGCACGCAGCCGCCGAATCATCGAGGCGCGCTGGCTGAACGTCGACGACGACGGCTCGGGCGGCTCGACGCTGCACGATCTCGCGGCCGAGTTCGGCGTATCGGCGGAACGCATCCGCCAGATCGAAGCGAGCGCCATGAAGAAGATGCGCACCGCACTTGCCGAATACGCCTGAATCCGCGATTTAGAGCGCTTCACCCAAAACCGCTGCCCGCCCGGCAGCGGTTTTTTTTCGTCTGTCGTTTTTAGCCTCGATCGCGTCTGATTAATCGACCTTGTTGATCGGGTATCGGGCGAATTCCGGCCCCTTCCGCATAACCTTGATCTGCCTCAAGTTTCGACACGCGCTTCGCGACGGTCTGCCGCATCGCCGCACTCGGCATCGGAAAGCCGGCATTTTAAAATTGGCATGTCGGCTAAAAAGGATTAAAACAGCTTAACTGCCGTCATAAATCCGACGTAAAGTCGCCCCAAAACCGATGTAAATCGATTCAGGATAATCACCTTGATCTCGATCAATAAAGCGCCTGCGCCGCGTCCCCCGCAGGCCACAGGCTGCGGCTGGCGCGCACGCATCGCCGCGTGGGCGCGCGGGCCGACCCTCATGCGCGACATCACGCTGGTGCTGATCGTCAAGCTGATCCTCCTGATGTCGCTCAAATACGCATTCTTCAATCATCCGCAGGCCGAGCACATGTCGCTGCCGCCTGCCGTCGTCGCCGAGAAGCTGCTCTCGGTGCCGGCGCCTGCATCTACCGAGGGAGACCACCATGATAAGTAGCGAAGTCGTCGATCTGTCGCGTCTGCAGTTCGGCATCACGGCGCTCTACCACTTCCTGTTCGTGCCGCTGACGCTCGGCCTGTCCTGGCTGCTCGTCATCATGGAAGCCGTCTACGTGATGACCGGCAAACAGGTCTACAAGGACATGACGCAGTTCTGGGGCAAGTTGTTCGGGATCAACTTCGCGATGGGCGTGACGACCGGCATCACGCTCGAATTCCAGTTCGGCACGAACTGGTCGTACTACTCGCACTATGTCGGCGACATCTTCGGCGTGCCGCTCGCGGTCGAGGGCCTGATGGCGTTCTTCCTCGAATCGACGTTCGTCGGCCTGTTCTTCTTCGGCTGGAACCGCCTGTCGAAGGTCAAGCACCTGATGGTCACGTTCCTCGTCGCGCTGGGCTCGAACCTGTCCGCGCTGTGGATCCTCGTCGCGAACGGCTGGATGAACAACCCGGTCGGCGCCGAGTTCAACTACCAGACGATGCGCATGGAGTTGACGAACCTGTTCGACGTGCTGTTCAACCCGGTCGCGCAGGTGAAGTTCGTGCACACCGTGTCGGCCGGCTACGTGACGGCCGCGATGTTCGTGCTCGGCATCTCGTCGTGGTATCTGCTGAAGAAGCGCGACACCGATTTCGCGCTGCGCTCGTTCGCGGTCGCGGCCGGCTTCGGTCTCGCGTCGACGCTTTGCGTGATCGTGCTCGGCGACGAGTCGGGCTATACGACCGGCGAAGTGCAGAAGATGAAGCTCGCCGCGATCGAATCGGAATGGGAAACCCAGCCGGCGCCGGCGTCGTTCACGCTGATCGGCATTCCGAACCAGAAGGAAGAGCGCACCGACTACGCGATCAAGATCCCGTACGCGCTCGGCCTGATCGCGACGCGCTCGATCGACGAGCCGGTGATCGGCCTGCGCGAGCTCGCGAAGCGCAGCGAGGAGCACATCCAGAGCGGGATGGTCGCGTACGGCGCATTGCAGAAGATCAAGCAGGGCGATACGAGCGACGCGACCCGCGCATTGTTCGACCAGCACAAGCAGTATCTCGGCTACGGGCTGATGCTCAAGCAGTTCACGCCGAACGTGGTCGACGCGACGCCGGAGCAGATCCAGGCCGCCGCGAAGAAGACCATCCCGCCGGTCGCGCCCGTGTTCTTCTCGTTCCGGATCATGGTGTTCCTCGGCTTCCTGTTCCTCGCGACCTTCGTCGCCGCGTTCTGGTTCTGCGCGCGCCGCGAGCTGCTGCAGGACAACCGTCGCTGGTTCCTGCGCTATGCGGTGTGGGCGATCCCGCTGCCGTGGCTCGCCGCGGAATTCGGCTGGGTCGTCGCCGAGCTCGGTCGCCAGCCGTGGACGATCGCGGGCATCCTGCCGACGCATCTGTCCGCGTCCAGCCTGACGTCGACGGACCTGTACCTGAGCCTCGCCGGTTTCATCGCGTTCTACACGGCACTGTTCGTCATCGAGATCAAGCTGATGTTCAAGTACGCGCGCCTCGGCCCGTCGTCGCTGCATACCGGCCGCTATCACCACGAACTCGCCGCAGCCGGCGAGCGTGCCGCGGTTTGAGCACGCCCCCGCAACGGAACAAGGAATCGCTATGGACTATGCAACTCTCAAGCTGATCTGGTGGCTGCTCGTCGGCGTGCTGCTGATCGGCTTCGCCGTCACCGACGGCTTCGACATGGGCGCGACCGCGCTGCTGCCGTTCCTCGGCAAGACCGACGAGGAACGCCGCATCATCGTCAACACGGTCGGCGCGACGTGGGAAGGCAACCAGGTGTGGCTGATCACGGCCGGCGGCGCGATGTTCGCCGCCTGGCCACTCGTCTATGCCGCGTCGTTCTCCGGCTTCTACTTCGCGATGCTGCTCGTGCTGTTCGCGCTGTTCTTCCGGCCGGTCGGCTTCGACTATCGCAGCAAGCGGCCCGACCCGCGCTGGCGCGCGGGCTGGGACTGGGGCCTGTTCGTCGGCGGTTTCGTGCCGGCGCTGGTGTTCGGCGTCGCGTTCGGCAACCTGCTGCAGGGCGTGCCGTTCAAGTTCGACAGCGACCTGCGCGTCACCTACTACGGCGGCTTCTGGGCGCTGCTGAACCCGTTCGCGCTGCTCTGCGGACTCGTCAGCCTCACGATGCTGGTCGCGCACGGCGCGGCATTCATCAAGATGAAGACCGACGGCGTGATCGCACGCCGCGCGTCGATCGCGCTGCGGGTGTCGGCGCTCGTCGCGGTCGTGCTGTTCGTGCTGGCCGGCGTGCTGATCGCGTCGACCATCGGCGGCTTCCACATCACGCACGCCGCGCCGACCGACACGGTCGCGAACCCGCTGCTGAAGGACGTGGCGGCCGGCTCGGGCCTGTGGCTCGCGAATTACGGCGAGTATCCGTGGATGATCGCGGCGCCGGTCGTCGGGATCGCGGGCGGCCTGCTCGCGCTGCTGCTCGCCGGCTCGAAGCAGGAAAAGACGGCGTTCTTCTGCACCGGCCTGATGATCGCCGGCGTGATCCTGACCGCGGGCTTCTCGATGTTCCCGTTCATCATGCCGTCGTCGCTCGACCCGCGCAGCAGCCTGACCGTGTGGGATTCGACGTCGAGCCACATGACGCTGCAGGTGATGCTGTTCGCGGTGATCGTGTTCCTGCCGATCGTCCTGCTCTATACGAGCTGGGTGTACCGCGTGATGCGCGGCAAGGTCACGCACCAGTCGCTCGAAGAGAACAAGCACTCGATGTATTGAACCCGGCCGGGGCGCGCACGCGCCCTCGCCCACCGTTTCGCAAGGAGTCGGATCATGTGGTACTTCAGCTGGATTCTCGGTATCGGCGTCGCGCTGTCGTTCGGCATCGTCAACGCGATGTGGCTCGAAGCGCGGCAGAAGCCGCAGGAAGCGCCGGTGCGCGCACGCCGCGACTGACCGCTCATATGCGGCGGCGGTTGATCGCCCCGCCGCGCGCCATCGGGAACGAACCTCGCTACGTGCGAGGTTTTTTTCGTCCGGACATTCGTTCGGCACGCGCGGCACGTCGAAGCCAATTGAGCGCGATGCCGATGCACGCATCGCAATCGCGCGCCGCCAAAGAAAAACGGCTTGCGACACACGCGTCGCAAGCCGTTTTCGTTTTACCGACCGGCGGCCCGCATCCGCGACGCGGATCGGGCCGATCTCATCGCATCATGCCGGTTGCACGGCCGCACCACCGCCCGTCGACGTCAGGCGGGCGCCGATCTGTTCCGCATAGCGCGCCGCCGCGTTGCCGCAGACGATATGGAACGTGTCCGGCGTCACCCATGCGACATCGAGCGCGCCGAGCCGATCGCGATCGACCGCCGCTGCATCGCGCACGACGACGCGCAGGCGCGTGGTCGCGATCGCGTCGAGCGATGCGACGTTGGTCGCGCCGCCGAACACCGCAAGCCAACGCAGCGGATCGGGATCGAGCGGACCGGCCGCTGCGCCCGTGACCGGCTGCGCGGCCGCGACCGGGGCCGCCGCAGCGGCACCGGCCGCACCGCTGCCGATCGCCGAACGCATCTCGTCGGCGATGATGTCCGCCTCCGGCCCGATGATCACCTGCACGCTGTTGCCGCCGCGCTTGAGCACGCCGCGCGCGCCGATCGACTTCAGTTCCGGCTCCGACACCTTCTCCGGATCGACGACGCTCAGGCGCAGGCGCGTCGTGCAGGCGTCGACGACCGTCAGGTTGCCCGCGCCGCCGAGCGCGGCGATGTAGCGCTGCGCACGCGGCGCTGCCGCCGCGGCACCGGCCGCCGGTGCGACGAAGCCGCCCGACGCGAACGACTCGGTTGCCGAGTCGGCCGAGGCCGGCTCGCGACCGGGCGTCGCCATGTTGAACTTGCGGATGAAGAAACGGAACAGCCCGTAGTACGCGACGCCGTACGCAATGCCGAGCGGCACCGCGATCCAGCCCTTCGTCGACAGCCCGTAGTTCAGCACGTAGTCGATCGCGCCGGCCGAGAACGTGAAGCCGAGCTTCACGCCGAGGACCTGGCAGATCGCGAGCGACAGCCCGGTGAGCACCGCGTGGATCACGTACAGCACCGGCGCGAGGAACATGAAGCTGAATTCGATCGGCTCGGTCACGCCGGTCAGGAACGACGTGAGCGCCATCGAGAACAGCAGGCCGCCGACCATCGCGCGGCGCTCCTTCGGCGCTTCGTGCAGCATCGCGAGACACGCGGCCGGCAGGCCGAACATCATGATCGGGAAGAAGCCGGCCATGAAGGTGCCCGCGGTCGGATCGCCCGCGAAGAAGCGGTGCAGGTCGCCGTGCACGAGCTCGCCGCCGGCCGGCGGCGTGAAGTTGCCGAACACGAACCACGCGAGCGAGTTGATGATGTGGTGCAGGCCCGTGACGAGCAGCAGGCGGTTCAGGAAGCCGAACACGAACGCACCGATCGCGCCCGCCGTCGTCAGCCACTGGCCGGCCGCGTCGATCAGATGCTGGACCGGCTGCCACACGTATCCGAACACGATGCCGAGTACCACGCACACGAGCCCGGTGATGATCGGCACGAACCGCTTGCCGCCGAAGAACGCGAGGTAGTCGGGCAGCTTGATGTCCTTGTAGCGGTTGTACAGCAGGCCCGCAACGACACCCGCGATGATCCCGGACAGCACGCCCATGTTCAGCTTGGGATCGATGTCCTTCATGATCGCGGTTTCGATCAGATAGCCGATCGCGCCCGCGAGTGCCGCCACGCCGTTGTTGTCCTTCGCGAAACCGACCGCCACGCCGATCGCGAACAGGAGCGGCAGGTTGTCGAAGATCGCGCCGCCGGCGTCGGCGATCATCTTGATGTTGAATACGTCCGGCTGCCCGAGCCGCAGCAGGATGCCGGCGACCGGCAACACCGCGATCGGCAGCATCAGCGCCCGGCCCAGGCCCTGTATCTTCAGAAACGGATTCCCGTCCATTCAGTCCTCCAATCCATGTCTCGTCATTAAGCGTCGTTGACCTAATTGCTTGCGTAGTGAAACGGGTCGCGCGCCCGCCGTCGACGTTCAGTCGAGCGGCCAGACCTCGCGGCTTGCTGCCCTTACCGCCTGTGCCGAGTCGAGTGCGAGCAGATCCTGCGCACGCTGGCGACACAGCTGGTAATCGAGACGGCGCACGCGCGCCTTGATGCCCGGCACCGACACCGGGTCGACCGACAGTTCGGTCACGCCGAGGCCGACGAGGATCGGCACCGCGAGCGGATCGCCGCCCAGCGCGCCGCACACGCCGACCCACTTGCCGTGCTTCGCGGCGCCGCGCACCGCGATGTCGATCAGGCGCAGCACGGCCGGATGCAGGCCGTCGGACTGCGCGGCCAGATCGGCCTGGCAGCGGTCCATCGCGAGCGTGTACTGCGTCAGGTCGTTGGTGCCGATCGACAGGAAATCCGCGTGCTGCGCGAGCTGGTCGGCGAGCAGCGCCGCCGACGGCACCTCGATCATCACGCCGACCTCGATCGGCTCGGTGCGGCCCTGCGCCCGCGCGAATTCGTCGATGCGCTGGCGCAGCCGCACGAGTTCCCCGGCATCCGTCACCATCGGCAGCAGGATGCGCACCGCGCCGAACGGCTTCACCGCGAGCAGGCCCTGCAGCTGATCGTCGAGCAGATCGGGGCGCACCTGCGCGAGGCGGATGCCGCGCAGGCCGAGCGCCGGGTTCGGCTCGGGCGGCAGCGTCAGGTAGTCGACTTCCTTGTCGGCGCCGACGTCGAGCGTGCGGATGATCGCCGTGCGGCCCTGCAGCGCATCGACGATCGACTGGTAGCTCTGCTGGTGCTCGACGACGCTCGGCGCGGCCTGGCGATGGATGAACATCAGCTCGGTGCGCAGCAGGCCGACCGCGTCCGCGCCGTTGTCGACCGCGATGTTCGCGTCGTCGAGCGTCGCGATGTTCGCGGCGACCTCGATTGCGCGGCCGTCGACCGTCGCGGCGGCGGCGCCGGCCAGCTTCCGGTTCGCCTCGCGCACGCCGTCCAGGCGCTGGCGCTCGTGGCGCGCGCGTTCGACGTCGAGTGCGGTCGGCGCATGTTCGAGACGGCCCGCGCTCGCATCGACGACGACCTGCGTACCGTCCGGAATCGCATACAGCGCGTCGCCGACCGCGACGAGCGCCGGAATGCCGAGCTGGCGCGCGATGATCGCCGCATGCGACGTCGCGCCGCCGCGCGCCATCACGAGCGCGGTCACGCGCTGGCGATCGAGCGACGACAGGTCCGACGGCGTGAATTCCTCGGCGGCGAGCACGGCCTCGGCCGGCAGCGTGCGGGTCGCGCCGCTCGTGTGGCCGAGCGCGCGCAGCACGCGCTTCTCGATGTCGCGCAGGTCGGCCGCGCGCTCGGCGAGCAGCGCATCGTCGAGCTTCGACAGCGTGTCGATCTGCGCGCGGATCGTCGCGCGCCACGCGAAGCCCGCGCTCTTGCCGAGGCTGATCTGGTCGCGCGCCGCGTCGACCAGCGTCGGGTCTTCGAGCAGCACGCGATGCACCGCGAAGATCCCCGCCTCGCCGACCGCGCCGCGCGCCGACGCGTTGCGCACCGTTTCGTCGAGTTCGGCGTCGACCGCCGTCAGCGCCTGGTCGAGCCGGCGGCTTTCCGATGCCGGCGTGCCGGTTGCCTGTTCGGGCGGCAGGATGTCCGCATCGTCGAGACGCACCAGCGTGCCGACCGCGATGCCGGGCGCCGCGCACACGCCCGCGAGCGTGTTCGGGTCGAGTGTCGCGCCGGTGTCGTGCACGATCGGCTGCGGTGCGGGCGAACGCAGCCGCGCCGGCTTCTCCTCGACTTCGCCGTGCGCTTCGCGCAGCAGCTCGTGCTCGACCGCGTCGACGGCCTGCTGCGCATGCGCGCCGCGGCCGATCAGCTCGATCGTCGCGCCTTCGCCGGCGCCGAGGGCGAGCAGGCCCACGACGCTCGCGATCGACGCCTTGCGGCCGTCGAACTGCACGTCGACCGTCGCGTCGAAGCCGCGCACGGATTCGCGTGCGCGTGCGGCCGGCCGGGCATGCAGGCCGCCCGGCTGCGTCAGCACGAGTTCGCGACGCACTTCGTTCATCGCAGCGGCGCTGGCCTGCGCCGCCTGCGCGGCCGCTTCGCCCTTGCCGCGCAGCGTCAGGAGCGGCGTCTCGCCGGCCGTCGCGAAACCGCTCGCGCGCTCGACGACGTCGAACGCGTCGGAGTTCGCGATCGCGATCACCGAAACCAGCGAATGCGCGCTGCGCGCGACCGCGTCCTGGTCGAACTCGATCAGCAGGTCACCCGCCGCGACGCGTGCGCCGGCTTCGACGTGTGCGGTGAAGCCCTGCCCGTTCAGCTCGACGGTGTCGATGCCGATGTGCAGCAGCACTTCCGCGCCTTGCGGCGTCGTGATCGTCACCGCATGGCCGGTGCGCGCGAGATGCGACACGACGCCGGCACACGGCGCGACGAGCTGGCCCGCGAGCGGATCGATGCCAATGCCGTCGCCGAACATCCCGCCGGAGAACACCGGATCGGGCACATCGGCCAGCGCGACGATCGGCCCGGTCAGGGGGCTGAGCAGGACGATCTGATCATGGGTGGAACTCTTCAACTGGGACTCCTCGGCGCGTCTCATCGGCTGTCTCGGCTATCAGTGCGTTTCGGTGACTTTGTTCAGGTGGCGCGGCGTGTCGGGATTGCGGCCGCGCGCGACGGCGAGCTCCGCCGCCATCACGTAGAACGAAAGAATGGCGGCGATCGGGTCGAGCGCCGAATGGGCGGACTGCGCGAGCGGCAAGGTCGCGCCGGGCGTGCCGGCGGGCGCCGCGAGCAGCACGGCCGCGCCGCGTGCGCGCATGTCCTGCGCGAGCTGCAGCAGCCCGGCCTGCTCGGGCCCCGGCGGCGCGAACACGAGCAGCGGATAGTCGCGGTCGATCAGCTCCATCGGGCCGTGCCGGACTTCGGCGCTCGAGAATGCCTCGGCCTGGATGCCGGAGGTTTCCTTCAGCTTCAGCGCGGCTTCCTGCGCGATCGCAAGGCCCAGGCCGCGGCCGATCACGATCATCCGCTCGATGCCCGCGAGCGCGGCGACGGCCGGCGACCAGTCGAGCCGGCCGGCCTGCGCGAGCACGTCGGGCAGGCCGCGCAAGGCCGTCATCAGCGCGGCGTCGCGCTGCCAGTACGCGACGATCTGCGCGGACAGCGACAGCATCGCGATGTAGCTCTTGGTCGCGGCGACCGACAGCTCGGGGCCGGCGAGAAGCGGCAGCTGGTGCTCGCACGCGTCGGCGAGCGGCGACGGCAGCACGTTGACAGCGGCGACGGTGCGCGCGCCGGCTTCGCGCAGCGCGGCCATCGTGTTGACGAGATCGGGGCTCTTGCCCGACTGGGAGAATGCGAGCGCGAGCTGGTCCTGCACCTTCAGCGGCGCCTGCTGCAGCGTCGCGACCGACATCGGCAGCGACGCGACGGGCACGCCGAGGCGGCTCATCGTCAGGCTCGCGAAATAGCTGGCGGCGTGATCCGAGCTGCCGCGCGCGACCGTCAGCGCGACGGCCGGCGGGTGATCGAGCAGTTGCGCGGCGAGCGTTTCGACGCGCGTGGTGTCGGCGAGTTGCGCGGCGACGACCTGGGCGGACTCGCGCGCTTCCTTAAGCATATTCGACAATCGATTCTCCTTCGACGTAGGTCGCGGTGAGGTTCAGGTCGCGATCGAACACGACGAGGTCGGCCCATGCGCCGCGCTCGAGGCGACCGCGATCGGTGACGCCGAGGTAGTCGGCCGCATAGCGCGACATCCGGTTCGACACGTCGGCGATCGGCAGGCCGAGCGACACGAGGTTGCGCAGCGCCTGGTCCATCGTCAGCGTGGAGCCGGCGAGCGTGCCGTCGGCGAGCCGCACGCCGCCGAGGCACTTGGTTACGTGCTGGCTGCCGAGCCGGTATTCGCCGTCGGGCATGCCGGTGGCGGACGTGCTGTCGGTCACGACGTACAGGCGCGGAATCGCGCGCAGCGCGGCACGAATCGCGCCCGGATGCACGTGCAGCAGGTCGGGGATGATTTCCGCGTACTCGGCATGCGCGAGCGCGGCGCCGACGAGGCCCGGGTTGCGGTGATGCAGCGGCGACATCGCGTTGAACAGGTGCGTGAAACCACACGCGCCGTGCTTGAGCGCGGCGACGGCGTCGTCGTAGGTCGCGAGCGAGTGGCCGAGCTGCACGCGCACGCCGCGCGCGGCCATCTCGCCGATGATCTCGATGTGGCCGGCGATTTCCGGCGCGAGCGTGACGACGCGGATCGGCGCGATCGACAGGTACTTCAGCACTTCGTCGAGCACGGCCGACACGGCCGCGTCCGGCTGCGCGCCGAGCTTGCCGGGGTTGATGTACGGCCCTTCGAGGTGCACGCCGAGTACGCGCGCGCCACCCTGCGTGCGGGTGCGGGCGACGGTGCCGAGGTTCGCGACGACCTGCATCAGTTCGTCGCGCGGCGCGGTCATCGTCGTCGCGAGCAGGCTCGTCGTGCCGAACTGCGCGTGCGTGCGCGCGATCGTCTCGATCGCGTCGCCGCCTTCCATCACGTCGGCGCCGCCGCCGCCGTGCACGTGCAGGTCGATGAAGCCGGGCAGGATGTACGGCGCGTCGTTCTTCGCGGGATCGGCGGGCGTGCCGTCGAGCGTGGTGATGCGGCCGTTCTCGCTGTCGAGCGAGCCGTGAATCCAGCCGTCGGGGGTGAGGATGTTTCCAGTCAGCATGACGTTTCTCTTGATGATCTGGTGACGCGGACATCCGCGTCGCGATTTGCAAATGCGTTGTGCTTCGTTGCACGTGGCGCGCGGGCAGTCTCGCGCGTCAGCGTTTCAGTTCGGCGACGAAGTCGTAATAGTCGTCGCGGCAATACGTTTCGGTCACTTCGATCGCGCGCTGGTCGACGCCGTAGCCGATGCGCGTGATCACGAGCAGGGCCGAGCCCGGCTTCACCGCCATCCACTTCGCGATGTCGTGCGTCGCGTTCGACGCGCGAAAGTGCTGCAGCGCGCGCACGACGGTCATCCCGCGGGCGTCGAGGTATTCGTACAGCGACGCGCCGAGTGCCTGCGGATCCGGCACCACCGCGGCCGGCAGCGTCGAATGCTCGACGGCCATCACGATGCCGTCCGCGCGGCGCAACCGCTCCAGCCGCGCGACCGTCGCGCCCGGCGCGAGGCCGAGACGCGTGATCTCGTCGCGGCGCGCGGCGCGCAGCGTGCGCGACAGCCACACCGAATCGGGCACGAAACCGCGCTGCTGCATCTTCGCGGTGAAGCCGACGAGACGCGACAGCGGATCGGCGACGCGCGGCGTGATGAAGCTGCCCGCCCCGCGCGCCCGCTTGATCAGCCCCTGCTCCACCAGCAGCGCGAGCGCACGGCGGGCCGTGATCCGCGACACGCCGACCGACCCCGACAGCAGCCGCTCCGACGGCAGCGCCTCGCCGGCGCGCCACGCGCCGGCGTGAATCGCGCGCGCCAGGTTGCGGGCGAGCTGCAGATACAGCGGCGTGTCGTCGAGGGGATCGGGCGCCAGTTCGGACCAGCCGGTTTCCATGTGCCTCCGGGTGTCGGACGACGATCTCGGACCGTCGAAAGTGAACGCATTATATAACCACAATAATACCAGTCAACGAACTGGTATTAGAGAGGCGAAAATCGCCGGAAGCCTTGCCAGGCAAGCGGTTTAGTAGCGGGAAAGCCTTTGTTTACAACATGATGCAGGATAGGGATTTACCCGGATTGGTATGCAAGGGGACGATTCCGGTGCCGGATTTGACGGGTTTGAGGCGCTGAAAACGATACCTGAATAGAACCAGTTCGGCCGACTGGTATGCATCCGGCGGCGTGCCGGCGCGCCGCGTCAGTGGAACTCGCGGCTCGACGTGCGCAGGTCGCCGAGCAGCGGCGTCAGGTCCTCGAAATGCTGCGCGACGAGGTGCCGCACGTCGCTGACGACCTGCCACACGCCCGACGCCGCGAGCAGCCGCGAATCGAGCGTTTCGCGGCGCTGCCGCGCGAGCAGTTCGGGCCGCACGATCACGTTCACGCAGCCCGTCTCGTCCTCGAGCGTCATGAACATCACGCCCTTCGCGGTGCCCGGCATCTGCCGCGCGATCACGAGCCCGCACGCGCGCGCGAGCCGGCCGTCGGGACGGTCGCGCAACTCGGCCGCGGACGACAGCCGCTGCGCGCGCAACGCGGGCCGCAGCAGCGCGACCGGGTGGCGGTTCAGCGTGAGGCCGGTGGTGTGATAGTCGGCGAGGATGTCGTCGGCTTCCGACGGCGCGCCGAGCACGGGCTGCTCCGTTTCGTCGATCGGCGCGGCGGCGAGCAGGTCGCGTTCGGGGGCCGCGGCGACGGCTTGCCATAATGCATCGCGGCGATGGCCGGCGAGCGTCGCGAGCGCGTTCGCGGCGGCGAGCGCTTCGAGATCGCGCCGTTCGAGCTGCGCACGGCGCGCGAGCGCGTCGACGTTCTCGAACGGGCCGGCCACGCGCGCGGCCTCGATGCGCCGCGCGGCGGCCTCGCCGAGACCGCGCAGCAGCGACAGGCCGAGCCGCACCGCGGGCTGGCCGTGCGGCGGCGGCTGGCCGGGCAGCGCTTCGAGCGACGCTTCCCAGCCGCTGCGCGTGACGTCGGCCGGAAACACCTTCACGCCGTGACGCTTCGCGTCCTGCACGAGCTGCGCGGGCGCGTAGAACCCCATCGGCTGGCTGTTCAGCAGCGACGCGACGAAGATCGCGGGTTCGTGGCATTTGAGCCAGCTGCTCGCGTACGCGAGTTTCGCGAAGCTGGCCGCGTGGCTCTCGGGGAAGCCGTATTCGCCGAAGCCCTTGATCTGCTCGAAGATCTGCTCGGCGAATTCGCGCGTGTAGCCGCGTTCGAGCATGCCGTCGACGATCTTGTCGTGATACGGGCCGAGATCGCCCCTGCGCTTCCACGCCGCCATCGCGCGACGCAACTGGTCGGCCTCGCCTGGCGTGAATCCGGCCGCGACCATCGCGATCTGCATCACCTGCTCCTGGAAGATCGGCACGCCGAGCGTGCGAACGAGCACTTCCTTGAGCGCCTCGCTCGGATACGTGACTTCCCCCTCCTCTTCGCCGGCCACGATCCTGCGCCGCTTCAGATACGGATGCACGGCGCCGCCCTGGATCGGCCCGGGCCGCACGATCGACACCTGGACGACGAGGTCGTAGTAGTTGCGCGGCTTCAGCCGCGGCAGCATCGACATCTGCGCACGCGATTCGATCTGGAACACGCCGACCGTATCGGCGCGGCAGATCATGTCGTAGGTTGCTTCGTCATCCTGCGGAATATGCTTCAGCGTGAATGGCTCGCCGTCCTGCTCTGGCCCGCGCCATGCGGTGCGCATGTCGAACGCGCGATGCAGCGCCGACAGCATGCCGAGCGCGAGCACGTCGACCTTCATCAGCTTGAGCGATTCGAGATCATCCTTGTCCCACTGAATGACGCGCCGCCCGTCCATCGCCGCGTTTTCTACCGGTACGAGCCGCGTGAGCTTGCCGCGGCTGATCACGAAGCCGCCCGAATGCTGCGACAGGTGGCGCGGAAAGTTGAGCAAGCGCCCCGCGAGTTCGGCCCATGCGCGAATGATCGGCGTGGCCGGATCGAGCCCGGTCGACGCGAATTGCTGCAGCAGGTCGCGGCTGCCGTCGAACCAGCGATGCCCCTTCGCGACGCGATCGACCAGCATCGGATCGACGCCGAGCGCCTTGCCGATTTCCCGCAGCACGCCGCGCGGGCGATACGTCGAAACGGCCGCCGCGAGCGCGGCGCGATGCTTGCCGTATTTTTCGTATATGTGCTGAATGACTTCTTCCCGGCGCTGATGCTCGAAGTCGACGTCGATATCGGGCGGCTCGCCACGTTTCTCGCTGATGAAGCGCTCGAACAGCATCGTGCTCTGGTCGGGATCGACTTCGGTGATGCCGAGGCAATAGCAGACGACCGAGTTCGCCGCAGAGCCGCGTCCCTGGCACAGGATGTTCTGGCTACGTGCGAACTTGACGATGTCGTACACCGTCAGGAAGAACGGTTCGTAGCTCAGCTTCGCGATCAGCGTCAACTCGTAGCCGATCCGCTCCATGACATGAGCCGGCGGCTCCCCGGCATAGCGACGGCGCGCGCCCGCCAGGGTTTCCTGTTCCAGATAGCTCGTCGGCGTATGACCTTCAGGCACGATCTCGTCCGGATACTCGTAGCGCAGCGAGTCGAGTTCGAAATCGCACGCATCGAGAATCGCGCAGGTCTCCGCGATCTCGTCCGGCGCAAACAGCTTCGCAATCCGCCCGCGCGCACGCAGATGCTGCTCCGCATTCGGCGCGAGCGCATAGCCGCATTCCGACACCGGCATCCCGACGCGAATCGCCGTCATCACGTCCTGCAGCGGCTTGCATGAACGCCGATGCATCGTCACGTCGCCGAGCGCGACGACAGGTACGCCGCGCCGCTCGCCTGCGTCCCGAATCTCGTCGCGCTGCGGGCCGTCCAGCGCGCGCTGCAACTGCACGAGCCCGAGCCGCGCACGCTCGCCGAAGGTCGCGCGAAACCATGCGACCTGCGCATCGAGTACCTCCGCACGCACCGGATACGCGGGCACGAGAATCGCGAAACAGTCGGGCATGCCGCGCAGATGAGCGAAAGCCTCGGGCGGCCTCGACAACATTCTCGACGTCAGCCGGTAGGTTCCCTTCGGCGCCTCCATCCGCCGCCATGAAATCAGCTCGGACAGGTTGCCGTAGCCCTCGCGGTTCTGCGCCAGCAACACGAGTCCGAACGCACCGGGGCCCGGATCGTGACCCGGGGCGACTTCATCCGGCGTGACGTCGAAATACGAACCGATGACGAGCGGCAGCCCTTGCGCTTTTGCCGCGACATGCATGCGCGGCGCGCCGGCGAGCGAGCATTCGTCGGTGATCGCGATCCCTCGATAGCCGAGTTCCACCGCGCGCTCGACCAGTTCCTCCGCATGCGACGCGCCATGCAGAAACGAGAAGTTCGAGCGGCAGAACAACTCCGCGTAATCGGGCAGCAAACCGAATTCCGCAACCATCGCCGCTCACCCGAACAGGCCGTGCAGGAACCAGTGCGGTTCGGCCTCGCTCCCCGCCCGCTCCCTGAACACCCAATAGCATGCGCCCTCTTCGTCCTGCGCGACGCAATAATCGCGCGCCACGTGCTGACCGTCGAACCACCCTGCCTCGATCCGTTCGGGCGACGACATCATTCTCAGCGGCGTATGAAATACCGGCCGTTCCCCGCGCATCAGCAACGACAGCGGCTCGGCCAGCAGCCACGCGGGACGCGGCGGCGCAGCCGGCAGTCCGTCAGCCGGCTTGCCCGCCGGTGCATCGAGCGGCAGCCAGCGGTTCGCGGCCTCGGGCCGATAGTCGGCCACCGGCGCCGCGCGCAGCACGTTATCCGCGCCGAGCCGCGCGACCAGCAGTTCGAACAGCCGCGCGCGCGTCTCGCGCGTGCCGCCCGGCTCGGGGAAGAGATCGTCGGCCGGCGGTGCGACCGATTCGACGCGCGTGGCCTTCAGCCGCACCGCGATCACCGCGGCCGGCAATTCGACGCGCGCGAGCTGCTCGCCGAGCAGCCGCATGAAGTGCGTCTCGTCGCGCACGGGCGCGGCGAACGCGAGTTCGAGCGGCGTCGGCGGCACGGCCTGGCGGCCGCGCTCGTGCTCGAGATCGAGCGTCATCGCGGCCAGCGACAGCTGCCGCGCGGCCAGCCACCCGCAGAGCTGCACGACGAGCCGCCGCGCGGCGAACAGCACGGCTTCCGCGTATTCGACGCGCTCCGGCAATTCGAGCCGTACGTCGAACACGGGCGGCACCGCCATCCACGCGAGCGGCTCGACCGCATCGCCGTACGCACGATCGAGCGCGGCCAGCAGCGCGGGACCGCAGCGCCGCTGCAGCCCCGCGCGCGGCAGGCGGCGCAAATCGGCGAGCGTGCGGCAGCCGAGGCCGTCGAACCAGCCCGCATACGGGCGCGCGTCGGGCAGCAGCACGCACGGCAAACGATCGAGCGTACGAACGAGCGAAGCCGGCCCGGCCACGCGGCGCCGGATACGCGCACGCGCCGACATGCGCGCGAGCAGCCACGCGCCGCGCCCGGTCGGCGCGGCGGACAGGCGCGCCGCATAGCCGAGCGCCGCGAGCGTCGCGCGCACCTGGCGGCACAGCGACGGCAGGCCGCCGAACAGGCGCAGACTCGGGCCGACGTCGACGATCAGCGTCGCTTCGTCGTCGAGCGCGACGCACGGCGAGAAGCGCAGCAACGCGAGCGCGACCGCGCGCAGCGCATCGGCCTCGCGGGCGGGATCGCGTTCGACGAGCCGCGTGTCGGGCGAAAGCGTCAGCACGCCGCCGCGCTTCATGCCCGCGCGCACGCCCTGCCGGCGCGCAGGCGCATCGGCAATCAGCACGACACCCTGCTCGAGCACCGCGCAGCCTGCGTCGTCTGCGTCGCCTGCGCCGTCCGCCGCGCCGTCAGACGGCGGCGGGGCGCACACGTCGAGCGGCAGGCGCGGCAGATGGATGCCGAGCAAGACGCGCATAGCGGCTCTCCACGATGGGCGACGGCAAATCGAGCGCGAGCGGCTCGCCGCGCGCGGGCCCGCGACGCTTGACGATGTCGAGCGACACGCCGCCCGGCACCGGATGCAGCGCGACGCGCAGCACGGCCGGCGACGGCTGTTTGGCCGCCGACAGCGGGCGCAGCATCACGAACAGCGTGTCGCCGGTGCGCGCGGCCGCGAGATGCAGGCGGCGCAGCGCATCGGGCCGCGCGTCCTGCCAGAGCAGCAGCGCACCGCAGCAGCCGGTCCTGAGCGCCTGCTCGGCAGCCCACAACGCATCGGTGCGGCTGCCGGCGCGTAGCCACAGCAGCGCGTCGGCCGGCACGCCGAGCGCGGCCAGCGCGGTCGCATGCGGCGACTGCGGCGGCGCGACGAGCGCGAGCGGCCGCCGCGCGCTGACGGTGCGCGCGAGCGCCGGCGCGAGCAGCCGCATCTCGCCGCAGCCCGGCTGCGCGGCCAGCAGTTCGACGAGCCCGCCGACCGGCCAGCCGCCGCCCGGCAGCTCGGCGGACAGCGGCGCGAAACCCGTGTCGATCGTGCGCGAATCGCCGCGCGCGAGCTGCGAGCCGCGCCAGAGGGACGGATGGAGGGATTCGGGAGAAATGGAGGATGCGAGCATGACGCCACCCACAACTGTATGAATATACAGTATATGGCAATGCGTTCATGTCGCACAGTACTAGTACGAAACGGGGGTTTTGTCAGAGGAAAAACGTAGGAAAAGCCGGCGCTCCCGTCATGTGACGGCGCGCCGCCCCGGGCGTGGCGGGCGCGTGTCGCCCGCTTCCACCGCGCGACCCGACGGGGCGGAACGACCGCCCGCCGCAACTCGGCTCCGAAGCGACGCCGGCGCGCCGATCCCGCCGCAACGCGTCAGCCGCCCTTTCCGCTTTACGTTATGCTGTCCGCCGACCCGATCCACACCATCGGAGGGCCTATGAAACGGGGGATCCGTGCGATCGCATGCGCGGCCGTCGCGCTAACGCTGCCGGGTGCGGCATTCGCGCTGACCGACGGCTACGCGCAATACGACGACTGCATGCTGGGCGCGCTGCGCGAGAGCCGCAACGGCGTGGCCGCACAGCTGATCCAGCGCTCGTGCGACGCGCTGTACCGCAACAACGCGATGCTGCTGCCGCGCGAGCGGCGCTTCCACGAGTGCGTCGTGCAGTCGCTGCCGGGCGTGCGCGACAACTACGCGATCCAGCAGATCATGGCAATCTGCTCGCGGCGCGGCGAGATGTGAGGGGGTAGCGCGTGTCAGCCGACGCTGGACCTGCCGCGCCTCTAAAGGAGTCGGCACGATGCCGCCGCCCGGACACAGACAAATGCAAAGCGGTGAGCAGTCAGCTGTAGAGCCAGTGCCCAGCCTTGGCCGATGCAATCAACATTCGGACGTTCAGGTCCGGAACATGATGAACGACTCTTTTCTTGAACAGATTGATCAAGTCAAGAAATGAAGAGTCCTCTTCGGGATAATATTTTTTAATGTCGAATCCACTCATATCGACACCAAACTCCTCCGAATACTCCTTCATCATTTCTCCGACTTCAGCAGCATCAAAGCCCAGGTCAACATCCAGATCGGTATTTTCGGTTATGTCCACATTCCTCGACAACATGGAGAAGCCAACCCTCTTCTTCACGAAGTCAACTACTTCATCCTCAATGCCTACCATAACCTGTCACCCTCCCTCGCGACCCTATTGTAATGATTAGCCGCCTTATGAGCGATAATACAAATGTCACTCGCGAGAATTACCCAGCCTGCGACGGGTATCGTTCTCCCCACAAAAGTGCCGATGTTCCTCACCATCCTGACTTTCAGATCCTTCACCGGCCCGCCCACCAGGGTGGGCAACTTAAGACCAAACGGAAACTGCGCCTTCTGAAAAACCCTTCTCGAAAACCGGCTTGCACGCGAAGTCCCTTTTATTGCTCCGCCGGGTTTCACACGGGTCGATAGATTGTTTTTACCAAGCAGAATCATGCCAACCGACACCGCATCGTCGACACCCAACTGATTCATGGATTCGTCGACCATTATCCAGAAGAACAATTCCCCGGCAGTTAGATTATCCATTCCATAATAATAGTAAACGCCGCCCAACTTTTCGGCCGCCCCCATTCAATATCCTCGCGTGTAATTTCCAGAACTGTTTTTCAGTCTAACGAAGACATACGGCTACCGCGCGGACAAATTCCTGCCGATCTTCCGGCCGCTCTCTATGCAACGACGGTGGAATATCCCGCGAAACTTTTGTCATGCGGCTCGACGTGAGCAATGACGGGGCACAGCGGGATACCGGCTCGAGAAAAGGCATACCGGTTCCGCACTCGAGCAGCGACGCACCGGCTCGATGGCAACGTAACAGACCGTTACCAGACGGCGTTTACCGGCGAGTACGCATGCAATTGCGTTGTGTGATCTCCCCTGCGCTGGCGAATCTCAGGCACGTTAAAGCCAGCGAGGCGGCGCCTGCGCAGCGTCAATAGAACATCCCTCACCGCACAAACAAAAAAGGCCTGCACACATGCAGGCCTTCGTTCGGTCAATCGATCGCGTTCAGAACGACGCAACCATCGAGCCCTTGAACTGCTTCTTGATGAACTCCCGCACTTCCGCCGACTGGTACGCCTTGACCAGCTTCTTCACCCACGGCTGATCCTTGTCCTTCGCGCGCACGGCGATCAGGTTCGCATACGGGCTCGTCAGCGATTCGAGCGCGATCGCGTCCTTGGTCGGCTGCAGGTTCGCGGCGAGCGCGTAGTTCGTGTTGATCACGGCGGCGTCGACGTCCGACAGCACGCGCGGCAGTTGCGCGGCGTCGAGCTCGGAGATCTTCAGCTTCTTCGGGTTCTCGGCGATGTCGAGCACCGTCGCGTTGTTGCCGCCCGTGCCGGCGCCCGTCTTCAGCTTGATCACGCCTTGCGTCTGCAACAGCAGCAGCGCGCGGTTCTCGTTCGACGGATCGTTCGGCACCGCGAGCTTCGCGCCTTGCGGCAGGTCCTTCAGCGCCTTGAACTTCTTCGAGTACACGCCGATCGGCGAGATGTAGGTCAGGCCCGCGCTGACGATCTTGTAGCCGCGCTGCTTCACCTGGCTGTCGAGGTAGGGCTGGTGCTGGAAGCTGTTCGCGTCGAGGTCGCCCGAGTCGAGCGCCGCGTTCGGCTGCACGTAGTCGTTGAACTCGATGACCTTCACGTTCAGGCCTTCCTTCTCCTTCGCGACCTTCTGCACGACCTGCCACACTTCCGCATCCGGGCCGGCCACCGTGCCGACCTTGATGACCTTGTCCTCGGCGTGCGCGCCCGCCGACAGCGTCAGCGCGGCACCGGTGGCCAGCACGGAAAATACCTTCAGGAGACTGCGACGCTTCATCTGTTTCTCGCTTTCTTGCTAACTGAAAATGGGGCGCGATACGGGTATCCCCGGACTCGCAGGAAGGGGCAAATGGTGTCACAGGATCGGCCGGAAGTGAAATACATCCCGCTCATATGGGTATGCACCGCGGCGGTGCTGGTGGACGATGCGCGACGACGGCCGGCACGACAGGGAACGGCCGCTGTGCTAAAAAGACCGGCCGACCGGCACACCACGCGCCGGCGACAATTCCAGGGCCATCCATGTACGTCATCGACATCCACTACAACGCATCGCTCGAGCGCATCGACGATGCACTCGAACGCCACCGCGCGTATCTTCAGCCGCTGTTCGAGCGCGGCATCTTCATCGCGGCGGGGCCGAAGGTACCGCGCGAAGGCGGCGTGATCCTCGCGGCCCGCATCGACCGCGACGAACTGGACGCGATCCTCGAGACCGATCCGTTCGTGACCGAAGGGCTCGCGACGTATCGCGTGACGGAATTCCGGATCACGCGTGCCGCGCAAGGCTTCAACGTGCCGGCGCTGCCGTAACGCGCGCAAGCGCGTCAGCGCACGAATGTTCATACGCAGCCGCCCCGCGAGGCGGCGCATGCAGATCGAGGGGAAGAAGGAGGAATGCGTGACGGCGCGTCGCGGCCGTCACGCGTAGCGCCGGGCGAGCGCCTGGGCGAACCTGCGGCGTACGCCGTTCAGTCGACCAGCAGCTTCAGGTCGTGGACCCACGGGCCGGGGCCCTGGCCATCGCGCACGAACAGGCGCAGCTTGCCGTCGCGATCGAACACGTAGCTCGCGGCGGTGTGATCCATCGTGTAGCTGCCGGGCGTCTTGCCGGGCACCTTCGCGTAGTACACGCGGAAATCCTTTGTAACCTTCTTGAGCGCCGCCTCGTCGGCCGGCCGCAGCCCGATGAACGACGGATCGAACGCAGGCACGTACTGGCCGAGCAGCGCGGGCGTGTCACGCTCCGGATCGATGGTGACGAACAGCACCTGCACACGCTTCGCGGCATCGGGGCCGAGCTGCTTCAGCGCTTCGGACAGTTCGGCCATTGTCGTCGGGCATACGTCCGGGCAGTGCGTATAGCCGAAGAACACCACGACCGCCCGGCCCTTGAAGTCGCCGAGCGTGCGCACCTTGCCCGCCGTATCCGGCAGCGAGAAATCGCTGCCGAACTGCGTGTTGCCGGTGATGTCGAGATTCTGGAATTTCGGCGCGTTGTCGCAGCCGGCGAGCAGCGTGGCTGCCGCGAATGCGCACGCGAGCATCCAGCCTTGGCGCGCGCGGCGCCCGAACCATGAATGGAGCATTGCGTTCAAACCGTGCGGTTACACGCCGAGCAGCGGGCGCGCATAGTGATCGACGAGCAGCGCGGCGAACAGCAGCGACAGGTAGACGATCGAGTAACGGAAAGCCTTGCGGGCGAGTTCGTCCGAATAGTCGCGATGGATCTTCCACGCATACGCGAGGAACACCGCGCCGAGCAGCACCGCGCTCGTCAGGTAGACGGCCCCGCTCATCCCGGAGATGAACGGCATCAGCGTGACCGCGAACAGGATCACCGTGTACAGCAGGATGTGCAGCCGCGTGAACTTCTCGCCGTGCGTGACGGGCAGCATCGGCAGGCCCGCGTTTTCGTAGTCCTTGCGGCGATAGAGCGCCAGCACCCAGAAATGCGGCGGCGTCCACACGAAGATGATCAGCACGAGGATCCACGCGTCGCCGGGCACCGCGCCGGTGACCGCGGCCCAGCCGAGCGCCGGCGGCATCGCGCCCGATGCGCCGCCGATCACGATGTTCTGCGGCGTCATCGGCTTGAGCAGCAGCGTGTAGATCACCGCGTAGCCGACGAACGTCGCGATCGTCAGCCACATCGTCAGCGGGTTCGTGAAGGTATAGAGCGTCCATGCGCCGACGCTGCCCAGCACGGCCGAGAACAGCAGGATCTGCGGAGTCGTGATCTCGCCGCGCGCGGACGGACGCCACGCGGTACGGCGCATCATCGCGTCGATCTTCTGCTCGACGAGGCAGTTGATCGCGAACGCGGCGCCGGCCAGCAGCCAGATGCCGACCGTGCCGCCGATCAGCACATGCCACGGCACCATGCCCGGCGTCGCGAGAAACATGCCGATCACCGCGCAGAACACCGCGAGCTGCGTGACACGCGGCTTCGTCAGCGCCATGTACTGCGAGAACCGGCTACCGGGCGATTGGGAAAGGGTGCTTTGCATGGGGACGGTCACGCCGGGGCGGCGTCGCGCGCGGGCTGCACGACACGGCCGGGGCGGCTTGAAAGGATGCGAAAGTTTAACATGACGACGAGCAGCAGCAGGATCGCGGCGCCGCCGTTGTGCGCGACGGCGACCGGCAGCGGCCACTGCAGCACGATGTTGGTCAGGCCCGTCAGGAACTGCAGCAGAACCACCAGCAGCACGCCGTTCGCGGGCCGGCGCAGCGACTCGAAGCGGCGCATCTTCAGCGCGAACGCGACCAGGTACGCGACGACGACGAACGCGAACGTGCGGTGGGTCCAGTGGATCGCGACCAGCGCATCCTGCGTGATCGCGTCGCCGTCCTTCGTCATGCCGAGCGCGCGCCACAGATGGAAGCCCTGGCCGAAGTTCATCGGCGGCATCCACTGACCGTTGCAGGTCGGGAAGTCGGTACACGCGAGCACCGCGTAGTTGGTGCTCACCCAGCCACCGAGCGCGATCTGCACGACCAGCAGCACCAGCGCCGCGAGCGCGGCCGCGCGGTAGCGGCCGGCCTCCGGGTCATGCGACGGCAGCGGCGTCTGCCGCGCCGCGAGCCAGCCGAGCGTGCCGAGCAGCATGAGGCCGAGCAGCAGGTGGGTCGTGACGATCACCGGCTGCAGCTTCATCGTGACCGTCCACGCGCCGAACACGCCCTGCACGACGATCAGCAGCAAGAGGCTCGTCGGCCACCACGGCGACACGTGCAGCGGGCGGCGGCGCAGCCGCGCGGACCAGGCGATCACGACCTGCGCGATGATCAGCACGCCGATCGCCATCGCGAAATAGCGGTGGATCATCTCGATCCACGCCTTCGTCATGCTGACGGGGCCGGTCGGCATCGCCTGGTGCGCGGCCGTGATCGCGGCGTGCGCGATGAACGGCGACGACGTGCCGTAGCAGCCGGGCCAATCGGGGCAGCCGAGACCCGAATCGGTCAGCCGCGTGAAGCCGCCGAACATCACCAGGTCGAGGGTCAGGAACGTGGTGATCCACACCAGCTTGCGGAACTTGTCGTCATCGGCCTTCACCCACACGTACGACAGCGGCAGCAGCGCGATGCAGAGGCCGATCAGGCCGAGTTGCAGTAGATACGACATCGAATGGTTGCCTCGTCGTCTCGCCTTAGCCGATGCTCGACCACTTCAGCAGCTTGGTCACGTCCGACTTGATCTTGCTGGGATTCGGGTCCTTCGGGAAACGCATCATCAGGTTGCCGTTCGGATCGACCATGTAGAGGTGGTCGCTGTCCTTCGTGCCGGCGTCGGCCGGCAGCCATGCAGCCACCGCGGCCGGATCGGCGACCAGCCGGCGCGTGTCCGGATAGGCTTCCAGAACCTTCTGCGGAATCGCGCCCGCATCGCTGCGCAGCCACACCATCGTGATCCGGTGCCGCTCGCCCGCCTGCGTGACGCGGATCTGGCGCATGAAGTAGAGCTTTTGCGCGCATGCATCGTCGCACGCGCTGCGGTCGGTCATCACGAACAGCCACACGCCGCGCAGCGACGACAGCGGCACCGTCTTGCCGGTTTCGTCGGTGACCTGCAGGTCGGCCGGGATCGGCCGCTGCGGCTCGATCAGCGTGCCGTAGTTGGTCGAGCCGCCCTTCGGCTTGATCACGTAATAGGTGAAGTACGACGCGATGATCGGCGCCGCGCACACGAGACCCAGCAGCACGAGCATCCAGCGGCCGCGCTTGCGGGCCGCGGGCGAGATCGGCGCAGCGGCCGGACCCTGGCGGGAAGATTGCATGGACAAATCAGACCTCTCGAAACGAACCCGCGGCGCGTGCGCCGCGTCCTGCCATGGCGCTCACGCGCCGGCCGACTTCTTCGCCGCACGCCGCGCGGCGTACAGGCCGAAGCCGAGCGCGACCGCCGCCATGGCCCACCACTGAAACATGTAACCGTAATTGCGCTCGACGCCGGTCGTCGCCGCCGGCCAGTCGCGCACGAGCTCGTCGCCGTCGTCGCTCGTCTGCTGGATCACGAACGGCTGCAGCGGCAGCCCCGTTTCCTTCGCATACGCGGCGACGTCCAGGTTCTGCCGGATCTTCTGGTGCGCGGCCGAGCCGCCTTCGCCGAGCTCGAACGCGCGCGACGCGTCGGCGCGCGCGATGCCTTCGATCTCGATCTCGCCGCCGGGCGTCGGGAACGGCTCGATCGCCGTGCGATCGACGATGTTGCGCGGCAGCCAGCCGCGGTTCACCAGCACGACGCCGCCGCCCGTGAGTTTAAACGGCATCACGACGTAAAAACCCGGCTGGTCGTTATACGGCCGATTGTCGAGGAACACCGCCTGCTCCGGCAGAAAGCGGCCCTTCGCCCGCACGCGGTGGAACTCGATCGACGCGAGCGGAATCGGCTGCGCGCCGACGTCGACCGGCGCCGCGTGCTCGTAACGCACGACGTTCGCCTGCAGCGCTTCCTTCTGGTGCGCGCGGTCGCGCTGCCAGAACCCGAGGCGAATCGTGACCGCGACGACGACGAGAATCAGCAGCGCAGGCAGCCAGCGGATCTTCATCGGGCCACCCGCGAGGCGCATTCGCGAAAGCGAAGTGCGATAATTATCCTCTTCCTTTCGAATTGCCGTCGTCCGGTTCGTGTCATGCACATCCTCGTTCCCATCGCCTTCGTCCTCATCGTCGCCAGCATGGGCTCGGCGCTCTACTTCATGATGCAAGACCGCGGCCATACGAAACGCATGGTGTGGTCGCTTGCCACCCGTGTCGGGCTGTCGATCTCGCTGTTCCTGTTCATCCTGTTCGCGAACTGGATGGGCTGGATCCATTCGACCGGCCTGCCGATCGGGCGTTGATGCCTTCACCGCGCCGGCCTCTGTAATCGCTGTGACATTTCGCCGCACAGCGGCGCTACCAAGCAAAAGCGCCGCCTGACTGAGTCGCGGCGGCGCCGGATTGGCGTTGAGCGCAAGCAGCCGGCCGCTGCCCCGTCCCCGCCAATGAAAACGGCCCGCGCATCGCTGCGCGGGCCGTTGTTGCATTTACAGCCAGTAGACGACGACGTACAGGCCGAGCCAGACGACGTCGACGAAGTGCCAGTACCACGCGGCGCCTTCGAATGCGAAGTGGTGATCCGGCTTGAAGTGGCCGCGGATCATCCGCACCAGCACCACCGCGAGCATCGTGCCGCCGAGGAACACGTGGAAGCCGTGGAAGCCCGTCAGCAGGAAGAACGTCGAACCGTACACGCCCGAATTCAGCGTCAGGTTCAGTTCGTTGTACGCGTGGTAGTACTCGAAGCCCTGCGTGAACAGGAAGCAGACGCCGAGCACGAGCGTCGCGGCCAGCCATGCGATCGCCTTGTTGCGATGATTGTCGCGCAGCGCGTGGTGCGACACCGTCAGCGTCGCGCCCGACGACAGCAGCAGCGCCGTGTTCAGCGTCGGGATCGGCCACGGGCCCATCGTCTTGAAGTGACCGGCGAGCGCGGCCGGGCCTTCGTTCGGCCACACGGCGGAGAAATCCGGCCAGATCAGCTTGTAGTCGAGGCTGCCGAGCTGGTGCAGCGCGATTTCACGCGCGTAGAACAGCGCGCCGAAGAATGCGCCGAAGAACATGACTTCGGAGAAGATGAACCAGCTCATGCTCCAGCGGTACGACTTGTCGACGTTCTTGCCGTAATGACCGCCTTCCGATTCGGCGATCGAATCGCCGAACCAGTGGTACAGCGTGAAGAGCAACCACAGCAGGCCAAGCAGCGCCGTGTACGGAGCCCAGTCGTGACCGTTGATCCACAGCGCCACCGACGCGAGCATGACCAGCAGGCCGCAGGCCGCGCTGATCGGATGCTGCGACGGATGCGGCACGAAATAGTACGGGGTCTGGTTTTGACCGCTCATGCTTGATTCTCCACTTCAGTCCAATTTGTGTACCGGAAACCGCTCCGGCTTTATTTCTTGCACGGCGCGACCGCCGCCGCTCTTTCCCGCACGCAGCGCCCGGGCGCTACGCACTGCATTCTTTCGTGGCCGCGAGCCTCAGCCCACGACCGCACGCACGATCAGGATCAGCACGCCGATGAACACACCGGCCGCGATCAACGCGACGATCAGCACGTGCAGCGGATTGAGCTGCGTCGCGTCGGCCTCCAGGTCGCGCCGCTTGCGCACCCCGAAGAACGACCACAACACCGCTCGCAACGCCTGGCCGAACGACCCGCTCCGCTTGGTCTCTGTCACTGCCCCGTCTCCGTCGTCATGCGTCCGGCTTCGCGTCGCCCTGCGCCGCCGTCTTGCGCGGTGCCGGCGCCGGCGCGGCCGGCGTGTTCAGCTCGAAGAACGTGTACGACAGCGTGATCGTCTTCACGTCCTTCGGCAGCTTCGGATCGATCACGAACACCACCTGCATCTTGCGCGACTCGTTCGCAGCCAGCGTCTGCTGCGTGAAGCAAAAACACTCGATCTTCTTGAAGAACTCCGTCGCCTGCTTCGGCGCGTAGCTCGGAATCGCCTGCGCCACCACCGGCCGGCCCTGCCCGTTGGTCACGTCGTATACGATCGTCGTCAGCTCGCCCGGATGCACGTCGAGGCTGTTGCGCTCCGGCTTGAAACCGAGCGGGCCGCGCGCATTCGCATCGAACTCGACCGACACCGTGCGGCTCATGTCGACCTGCGAGTTCTTCACCTCGCGTTCGCTGACATCGCGCTGCACCAGGTTGTTGATGCCGGTGATCTGGCAGATCGCGCGATACATCGGAATCAGCGCGAAGCCGAAGCCGAACATCAGTCCGGCCACGACGAAGAGCTTCACCAGCATCGAACGATTGAATGCGCGATCGACGGCGCCCTCTTCCGGCTTCGACATACGACGACTTCCTCGCTACTGCGTCAGTTACTGCATATCAGTGAGTGGACAGCCACCACTGCTTGATCACGACACCCACAAAAAAAACGGCGGCGATGACGAGCAGGATGAGGCCGAGCCGCTTGTTGCCCGCGCGAATCTGCTCGGGCGTTCGTCTTTGTTGTGGATTCCGGTTCATCTGAAACTTCGCTGAAACGTCGCTGATACATCGATCCGGCGCCCGCCGCGCCTGCCTGCGCGGCAGGCAGCGGCGGAACGCCGGGTGAAACTTATTCGACGTGCGGCGGTTGCTCGAACGTGTGGAAGGGAGCCGGGCTCGGCACCGTCCACTCGAGGCCCGTCGCGCCATCCCACGGCTTGTCCGACGCCTTTTCCAGGTCGCCGCCGCCACGGTAGGCCGGCAGCGCGACCGCGAACAGGAAGTACACCTGCGCGAGGCCGAAGCCGAATGCGCCGATCGTCGCCACCTGGTTGAAGTCCGTGAACTGCGCCGGGTAGTCCGCATAACGACGCGGCATGCCCGCGAGACCGACGAAGTGCATCGGGAAGAACGTCAGGTTGAAGAAGATCATCGACGACCAGAAGTGGATCTTGCCGCGCGTCTCGTTGTACATCCAGCCCGTCCACTTCGGCGCCCAGTAGTACCAGCCCGAGAACAGCGCGAACAGGGAGCCTGCCACCAGCACGTAGTGGAAGTGCGCCACCACGAAGTAGGTGCCGTGGTACTGGATGTCGAGCGGCGCCATCGCCAGCATCAGGCCCGTCAGGCCGCCGAACGTGAACACGAACAGGAAGCCGATCGCGAACAGCATCGGGGTTTCGAACGTCATCGAGCCGCGCCACATCGTCGCGAGCCAGTTGAACACCTTCACGCCCGTCGGCACCGCGATCAGCATCGTCGCGTACATGAAGAACAGCTGACCGGTGACCGGCATGCCCGTGGCGAACATGTGGTGCGCCCAGACCATGAACGACAGGATCGCGATCGACGCCGTCGCATACACCATCGAGCTATAGCCGAACAGCGTCTTGCGTGCGAACGCCGGGATCACCTGCGACACGATCCCGAACGCCGGCAGAATCATGATGTACACCTCGGGGTGGCCGAAGAACCAGAAGATGTGCTGGTACATCACCGGGTCGCCGCCGCCTGCCGCGTTGAAGAAGGACGTGCCGAAGTGGCGGTCGAACAGCACCATCGTGATCGCGCCTGCCAGAACCGGCATCACGGCGATCAGCAGGTACGCGGTGATCAGCCAGGTCCATGCGAACATCGGCATCTTCATCAGCGTCATGCCCGGTGCGCGCATGTTCAGGATCGTCACGACGATGTTGATCCCGCCCATGATCGACGACGCGCCCATGATGTGGACCGCGAAGATCGCGAAGTCCATGCCCGGGCCCATCTGCGTCGACAGCGGTGCGTACAGCGTCCAGCCGGCAGCCGTCGCGCCGCCCGGCGCGAAGAACGAACCGACCAGCAGCACGGCCGCGACCGGCAGCAGCCAGAAGCTGAAGTTGTTCATCCGCGCGAACGCCATGTCGGACGCGCCGATCTGCAGCGGAATCATCCAGTTCGCGAAGCCGACGAACGCCGGCATGATCGCGCCGAACACCATGATCAGGCCGTGCATCGTCGTGAGTTCGTTGAAGAACTCCGGACGCATGATCTGCAGGCCCGGCTCGAACAGCTCGGCACGGATGCCGAGTGCCATCACGCCGCCCGACAGGAACATGATGAACGAGAACAGCAGGTACAGCGTACCGATGTCCTTGTGGTTGGTGGCGAACAGCCAGCGCCGCCAGCCGTGCGGCATTTCGTGCGCGTGGTCGTCGTGCGCGTGGTCCGCGGCTACGTCGTGCCCGATGCTAGACATGAGAATCTCCTAATGCGAATACGTCGACTAACTCAGCGACACGTCAAGCCGCCGGCCCGATCTCGACCCGCCGGGCTTCCTTCGCGTCAGCCCCGCCCGTGATCGTTTCCGGCTTTTTGAGAATAATGTGGTCTTCCGCCACGCCTGCTGCCTTCAGCGCGTCGCGCACGGCCTGTGCACGATGCTTGGCCAGTTCGGCGTTCGCGTCGGCCGAGCCCGTCTTGTCGGTGAAACCCGACAGCGCGAGCTTCGCGTCCGGATGTGCCTTCGCATAGTCGGCCGCTGCGGCGATCGCCGCCTTCGCGTCGGCCGGCAGCACGCTCTTGCCCGTTTCGAAGTAGATCGTCGACACAGCCGCCGATGCCGACGCTGCCGCCGGTTGCTCGGCCGCACCCGACGCGGCTTGCGCCGGTGCCGAGGCCGCTTCGGCCGGCGCCGCGGCGCCCGCCACGTCTTCCGGCATCTTGCCGTTGCGCGCGTCGGTCACTTGCTTCGGCTGCAGCAGGTCGTTCTTGTGGTTGCCCCACGAGTTGCGCTCGTACGTGATGACCGATGCGATGTCGAGGTCCGACAGCGACGCCCACGACGGCATCGCACCCTTGCCGTGCAGCACGCGCTCGACGTGGCCGGCGATCGGGCCGTTCACGATCGGGCTGCCGTCCATCGCCGGGAAGGCGCCGAGGCCCTTGCCGTTCACCTGGTGGCAGGCCGCGCAGTTCGCCTTGTAGACTTCCTCGCCGTGCGCGACGAGTTCGGCCATCGTGTAAACCTTGTTCGGATCGACCGACGCGCTGGCCAGCTTGGCCTTCTGCGCGCTCACCCACTTCGCGTAGTCGTCGTCCGACAGCACCACGACCACGACCGGCATGAACGCGTGTTCCTTGCCGCACAGTTCGGTACAGAAGCCGCGGAACGTGCCGACCTTGTCGGCCTTGAACCACGTATCGCGCACGAAGCCGGGGATCGCATCCTGCTTCACGCCGAACGCCGGCACGTACCACGAGTGAACGACGTCGTTCGCGGTCGTGATGATGCGGATCTTCTTGTTGACCGGCACGACGAGCGGGTTGTCGACTTCCTGCAGGTAGGTCTCGGTGATCGGCTTCTTGCCCATCACTTCGTCACGCGGGGTGCTGAGCGTCGACAGGAAGCTGATGCCCTCGCCCGGACCCTTCACGTAGTCGTAGCCCCACTTCCACTGGTAGCCGGTGACCTTGATCGTGAGATCGGCGTTGGTCGTGTCCTTCATCGCGACGACGGCCTTCGTGGCCGGCAGCGCCATCAGCACGACGATGATGAACGGCACGATCGTCCAGATGATTTCGACGGTCGTGCTTTCATGGAAATTGGCGGCCTTGTGGCCTTTGGATTTGCGGTGCGCGAAGATCGAATAGAACATCACGCCGAACACGCCGACGAAGATCACCGTACACAGGATCAGCATCATCGTGTGGAGATCGTAGAGCTCCTCGGCGATCTTCGTGACAGGCGGCTGAAAGTTGATCTCGTTGACGCGGGGGCCGCCCGGGCTATCACCGACCGCCAGAGCCGCGCCGGCAAAGAGCAATCCGCTGCATGCCAGCACGCCCGTGAGGGCTCGCTTGATTGTTTTCATAGCATCCTTACCCAAAATTTCCATTCAAACCCTCCCCCGTCGCAAGGCGCCGGCCTGTTCCGGCCGGTGCCCGCGCCTCGTCAGCCGCAGCGCCTGAGCGACACGCGCAGTTCGTCGGCGAACTGCGCACGCTTGTGCTGCGCGAGATGCTGCCCGATTACGACGGTCTGCCCGCGCGATACCAGTCGAATCGGATCGCGTGGCGTCGCACCCGGCTCGACCCGCACCCAGCGCGGATTGAATTCGATCTGCGTGAGCCGCTCCGCATCCATCCGCTCGATCACGAGCCGGTGCGGAAACAGCCTGATGCGCTCGTAATCGACCGCATGACGGGCATGGATCGCAAACGCGACGCCGACCGCCAGCAATTCGATTCCCGTGAAGGGCATGACGAGCCAGGCCCCCCGCCACATCAGCACTGCCGCGATCACCAGCGAGAAGCCCGCGAGCGACGCGTAAAACAGCACGAACTGGCGCGGCGACACCGAACAGTTGCGTTTCATGAGCCAGTCTTCGAGGACCGGTTCATCGTTCGTCTCCGCCGACACCCTTGCTGCTTCCATCGCCGCCTCACGCGAATGGCATGCGATGCATGCCTGCATCGGACTCGTCGGCCCGTATTGCGGGGACCCCGGGACGACAAGCTGACGCATTATAGGCGGGTTCAATGGCATCCACAAGCAAGCGGCTATCGGCCCGCGAGCCAAGCGCCACAAGCTTCCCGGCCGTTTTTGGCGTCTATTCGACCCCGCTTTGCGCCGCTAATTTCAGACATAACAAAACCCCTCTTTACCGCTTTACCGATTCTTCGGACGCCCCTTTCCGATATCTTCGATGCGTACGATGCCGTGCCCCTCGGCGGTCGTGCGCGGCACGGCCTTCCATGCGTGGCCGTAGATCACCTCGAACGTCAGGGCAATCGTGCCGTCCGCGCGCCGGCGCGCTTCCAGCGCGTCGCCGAGCGCCGCGCGAAAGCGCCGCGCCGCATGCTGCGGCACCGCGCGGTCGAACGGATAGGCGCCCCAACGGCGCACGTCGGCCAGCAGGGAATCGGGGGTCTTGTACGTGACGGTCAGCACTTCCTGGTCCATCACCGGAATCTCGAAGCCGCTCTCGACGAGCATGTCGCCGAGGTCGTGCATGTCGACGAAATCGACGACGCGCGCGGCCGGCGGTGCGATGCCGAGCGCCGCTTCGGCGTCCGCGCAGGCCGCGCGCAGCTCGCGCAGCGTGTCGGGGCCGAGCGTGCTGAACATCAGCAGGCCGTTCACGCGCAGCACGCGCTGCCATTCAGGGAACACCGTATCGGGACGCGAATGCCAGTGCAGCGCGAGATTCGACCAGATCAGGTCGAACGCGCCGGCCGCGAACGGCAGCACCGAGAAGTCGGCCTGCGCGACGCGCGGGCCGCGCTGGCCCAGCGCCCGGCCGAGCGACGCGGGCAGCCAGCGGCGCCAGCTCGCCTGCTCGACCTCGCGCTGGCCCGCCCGCGCGAGCATCGCGCCGGACAGGTCGACGCCGAACACCGGGGCTTCCGGAAAGCGCGCGCGCAGCGCCGGCAGGTCGTCGCCCGGGCCGCAGCCTGCGTCGAGCACGGCCGCGGGGCTCACCTTGATGTATTCGAGGCGCTCGTTCATCCGCTGCGCGATCTCGCGCGGCAGGAACGCGACCGCGTCGAACGTGGCGGCGCGGCGATCGAAGATCCGCCGCAGACGCCGGGCGTCATTGGCCGGACGGCCGGTTGAAGTCGAAGCTGGGGACATGTCGGGCACACTGGCGAAGAGCCCGAAGTATACTCGCTCGCCTCGTAGCCTTCATCGAGACGGGGCCGCCAGGAGTGTTCGCGATGGATCGCAGTTCCGCCCCGCGCCCGATGCGCGTCGTTTTGTCGCAGGTTCGCGCGCTGGCCGTGCGCGTCGTCGCACTCGCCTTGCCGAATCGGTGCGCGCTGTGCGGCAATTTGTCACATCCGGTGATTTGCAGCGCTTGCGACGCCGCGTACTGGAACGAAGCGCGGCTGCGTTGCGACGTCTGCGCGGTGCCGCTGGGCGTCGGGCGGCCGCGGCCGCGCGCAGCCCGCGGCCGGCACGGCGGCGCCGGCTCGGCGTCCGCGTACCGGTGCGAAGCATGCCGCGCGACGCCGCCGCCGTTCGATGCGACGCTCGCGCTCGCCGATTACCGCGCCCCGCTCGACGGGCTCGCGCGCGGCCTGAAGTTTCATGCGCGGCTCGCGCTCGGCGCGGAATTCGCGGCCCGGCTCGCACAGCGGATCGACGACACGGACGCGCTGCGCGCCACCGGCGGCTTCGACGTGATCGCACCGGTGCCGTTGTCGCACGGTCGGCTCGTCGCGCGCGGCTACAACCAGGCGTGGGCGATCGCGCGGCCGCTCGCGCGCCGGCTCGGCGTGCGCGCCGACGCGGCGCTGCTGGCACGCGTGGCCGAAACCGCGCCGCAGTCGCGGCTCGACCGGCGCGCGCGGCGCGACAACGTGCGCGCGGCGTTCGCGGTGACGGGCGACCTCACCGGCCGCCACGTGGCACTCGTCGACGACGTGATGACGTCCGGCGCGACGCTCGCGGCGGCCGCGCAGGCATTGAAGGCGGCGGGCGCCGCACGCGTGACGAATCTGGTTGCGCTGCGCACTGCCAGGGATTAATTAGATAGAGAGGTCGGCCGCCCGCGCGCGGCGCCGGCCGTCACGAACCGGCCGGCCGGGACGGAGTGCACGCTGCTTCGCCCCGGCCGGCCCAGCCAGACCCAACCATGTTCAACGTCGTCCTCGTCGCACCCGAAATTCCGCCGAACACCGGCAACGTGATCCGCCTGTGTGCCAATACCGGCGCGCGCCTGCATTTGATCGAGCCGCTCGGCTTTCCGCTCGACGACGCGAAGATGCGCCGCGCGGGCCTCGACTATCACGAGTACGCGGAAATGCGCGTGCATCGCGACTGGGACGCGTTCGTCGCGACCGAAGCACCCGATCCCGCGCGGATGTTCGCGTTCACGACCCGTGGCTCGGGCCGCTTCCATGACCATGCATTCGTGCCGGGCGACTGGTTCGTGTTCGGCTCGGAAACACGCGGCCTGCCGGCCGAGGTGCTCGAACGCTTCGCGAACGAACAGCGCGTACGCCTGCCGATGCGGCCGGGCAACCGCAGCCTGAACCTGTCGAACACGGTGGCGGTGGTCGTGTTCGAGGCGTGGCGCCAGGCCGGCTTCGAAGGCGGCGCCTGACGCGCCCGCGCGGCCGGATCCGCTCACGCGCTAGATCCGCGCGAGCCTCGCGCGATATAGGTCGTAGATGTCGGATGAAAAGCACGCGAACACCACGCGTGCGAGGTTCGGCGCCTGCGGCAGCATTTCGGCGACCGTGCCGACCGCGATGTCGACGGCCTCCTCGGCCGGATAGCGGTACACGCCGCAGCTGATGGCCGGGAATGCGATCGAGGTTGCCGCAACCTCCTCGGCCAGCTCGATCGCACGCCGGTAGCATGCCGCGAGCAACTCGGGCTCGCCGCGCCCGCCGCCGTGCCACACCGGGCCGACCGCATGAATCACGTACCGGGCCGGCAGCCCGTGGCCGCGCGTGAGCTTCGCGTCGCCGGTCTCGCAGCCGCCGAGCGTGCGGCACTCGGCGAGCAGGCCCGGGCCGGCCGCGCGATGGATCGCGCCGTCGACCCCGCCGCCGCCGAGCAGCGAACCGTTCGCAGCATTGACGATCACGTCGACGTCGAGCGTCGTGATGTCGACGCGTTGCGCGTCGAGCGTGGTGGAACCGATCTGCAGCATGACACCCTCCCGAAACGCCGGAGACGGTTCAAGCGTAGTGCGCTTTGGCGCCGCCCGCTTTGCGCGAGCGCGCCCGGTCGCAAAAAATCGGTGTGATTCGTCGGCGTTATTCGGCGCGCGCGTCGCGCCGCAGCAGGCCGCTGACCGCATCGCGCGGTGCGACGCCGTCGAACAGCACACCGCACACGGCTTCGGTGATCGGCATTTCGATCGCCTGTGCGCGCGCGAGCGCGAGCACGGCCTGTGCGCAGCGCACGCCTTCGGCCACATGGCCGAGCGCGCCGAGGATGTCGTTCAGCGAGCGGCCGGCCGCCAGTTGCAGGCCGACCGTGCGATTGCGCGACAGGTCGCCCGTCGCGGTGAGGATCAGGTCGCCGAGGCCCGTGAGGCCCGTGAAGGTCTCCGCGCGGCCGCCGAGCGCGACGCCGAGCCGCGACATTTCGGCGAGACCGCGCGTGACCAGCGCGGCGCGCGCGTTCAGCCCGAGCCCGAGGCCGTCGGCGATGCCGGTCGCGATCGCCAGCACGTTCTTCACCGCGCCGCCGACCTCGACGCCGACCACGTCGTCACCCGTATAGATCCGCATCGCGCCGTGATGGAACGCGGCGAGCGTGCGCTCGCGGCATTCGGCGGACGTGCTCGCGACCGTCAGCGCGACGGGCAGCGCGAGCCCGACCTCGCGGGCGAAGCTCGGCCCCGACAGCACGCCGTTGCTGTGCTGCCCCGGCAGCTCGGCCGCGATCACCTGGTGCGGCAGCAGATGCGTGTCGGCCTCGAAGCCCTTGCAGACCCACACGACATGCGCGGGCACGCAGCCCGCGTCGCGCATCGCGCCGAACAGCGTGCGCAGCCCGGCCACCGGCGCGGCGATTACGCACAGCGCGTCGTCCGCGGCGCCGTGCGCGAGCGCCGCGCCGAGATCGGCGTCGTAGCGCAGCGCATCGGGCAGCGCGATGCCGTCCAGATAGCGGGAATTTTCGTGCCGGGCCTGCAGCCCGGCGATCAGCGCGGCGTCGCGCGCCCAGAGAAGCGTATCGTGCCGCGCGGCCAGATGGCCCGCGAGCGCGGTGCCCCAGGCACCGGCGCCGAGAACGGCTACTTTCATACCCAGCACCGGTCCGGAGTGAAACGTCAGTTCAGCGTCGTGCCGTTCGGCGCGCCTGCCGCACCGGCCTGCTGCTGCTGAAGCTGCGCGAGACGCTGCTCGTACAGCGCCTGGAAGTTGATTTCCGCCAGGTGGATCGGCGGGAAGCCCGCACGCGTGATCGCGTCGGCGATGTTCGAGCGCAGGTACGGGAACAGGATCGTCGGGCAGGCGATGCCGACGAGCGGGTCGAGCTGTTCGTCGGGAATGTTGCGAATGTCGAAAATGCCGGCCTGCTTCGCTTCGATCAGGAACGCGACCTTGTCCTTCACCTTCGCGGTGACGGTGCCCGACACGACGACTTCGAAGACGCTTTCCGCGAGACGTTCGGCCTTGACGTCGACTTCGACTTCAACCGACGGCATGTCCTGCTCGAGGAAGATCGCCGGCGAATTCGGCTGCTCGAGCGACATATCCTTCAGGTAGACGCGCTGGATGTTGAAGAACGGTTGGTTTTCGACGTCGGACATGGTGTTTCCCTAAAAGTGGTGACGCGGCGGCCCGGCTTCACGCCGGCCGCCTCGGTTGAATCCTGCGCGCTCATGCCGCGGCGCGGCCGGCGGCCATTCTGCCCTAATCAGGCCGCTTGCAGAAGCGGCACGAGCCCGCCTTCGCGGTCGAGCTTCGACAGATCGTCGTAGCCGCCGACGTGCGTGTCGCCGATATAGATTTGCGGGACCGTGCGACGGCCGGTGCGCGTCATCATTTCCTCACGGCGGGCCGGATCGCGGTCGATCAGCACCTTTTCGATCTGCTCGACGCCGCGCAGCTTCAGCAGGCGCTCGGCCTGAATGCAATACGGACACACCTGCGTGCTGTACATCAAAACCTTGCTCACTTCGCCACTCCTTGTTTGACGACCGGCATCCCGGCCTGCTGCCAGGCGGCGACGCCGCCCTCGAGCACATGTACCTCGGCATAGCCTGCCGCCTCGACCTCGCGCGCCGCCTTCTGCGACTGCTGGCCGTTCTGGCAGACGAGCAGCACGGGGGTGCTCTTGTTTTTCGCGACCTGCGCAATTTTCGCGCCGATCTCGCCGGCGGCGAGCTGGCGCGCCGACGGCAGGTGGCCGGCGGCGAAGTCGGACGCGGTACGCAGGTCGATCACGACCGCGTTGCGGCGATTGATGAGCTGCGTGGCCTCCGCGGCCGACAGGCCGCCGCGGCCGCGGCGCAGGGCCGGCCATGCGAGCAGGCCGCCGGAAACCAGAAGGATCGCGATAAGGGCCAGGTTCGTGTAATTGGTAAAGAACGTCACGGAATGCCGCCGGAAAAAGAGAAATCGGATGAGGACAATCGCGCCATTATAAAATAACCGCCTTGCGCGATGGCGGACCCGGGCCGGGTACCGCGCGACGCGCCCCGCTTCCCTATCACTACCGACCGCAAGATCCATGTACAAACTCGTTCTCATCCGCCACGGCGAATCGACGTGGAACAAGGAAAACCGCTTCACCGGCTGGGTCGACGTCGACCTGACCGAACAGGGTCGCAACGAGGCCTACCAGGCCGGCGAATTGCTCAAGGAGGCCGGCTACACGTTCGACATCGCCTACACGTCGGTGCTCAAGCGCGCGATCCGCACGCTGTGGCACGTGCAGGACAAGATGGACCTGATGTACCTGCCGGTCGTCCACTCGTGGCGCCTGAACGAGCGCCACTACGGCGCGCTGTCGGGCCTGAACAAGGCGGAAACGGCCGCCAAGTTCGGCGACGAGCAGGTGCTCGTGTGGCGCCGCAGCTACGACACGCCGCCGCCGGCGCTCGAGCCGACCGACGAGCGCGCGCCGTTCGACGATCCGCGCTACGCGAAGGTGCCGCGCGAGCAGCTGCCGCTCACCGAATGCCTGAAGGACACGGTCGCGCGCGTGCTGCCGCTGTGGAACGAGTCGATCGCGCCGGCCGTCCGTGCGGGCAAGCAGGTGCTGATCGCCGCGCACGGCAACTCGCTGCGCGCGCTGATCAAGTACCTCGACGGCATCTCGGACAGCGACATCGTCGGCCTGAACATCCCGAACGGCGTGCCGCTCGTGTATGAGCTCGACGAGAACCTGAAGCCGATCACGCACTACTATCTGGGCGACCAGGACGCGATCGCGAAGGCGCAGGCCGCCGTCGCGAAGCAGGGCAAGGCGGGCTGATACCCGTCGTGCCGGGCGGGCCGCCTCGCGCGCGGCCTGCCCGGCTGCTCCGGCGCGCGGGCGCGAACCTTCGCGGCCCCGGTGCTGTCGAACCCGCTTTCGAATCCGCTGCGCATCCGGCGCCCCCGCCGGGACCGGGCTCCCGGACCATTTCGCACCGGTCCACTGAGCAATCGGGCGAACAGTTATACTTGTCCGCTACATCCCCGCTACCGCCACGCGCTTCCCGACCGCACCAGACTCTCTATGCGAATGAAATTGAAGAACATCGGCCTGATTGCCGCGGGCCTCGCCACGGGCGTATTCGCCACGCTGCAGGTTTCGGCATCGGCCGAGCAGACCGCCACGGCACCGCTTCCCCTCGACCAGCTCCGCCTGTTCGCGGAAGTGTTCGGCCAGATCAAGCGCGAGTACGTCGAGCCGGTCGACGACAAGAAGCTGCTGACGGCGGCGATCAAGGGCATGGTGTCGAGCCTCGACCCGCACTCGTCGTTCCTCGACAAGACCGACTACGACGAGCTGCAGGAGCAGACCAAGGGCCGCTTCGCGGGCCTCGGCATCGAGATATCGCAGGAAGACGGCCTCGTCAAGGTGATCTCGCCGATCGAAGATACGCCCGCGTTCCGCGCCGGCATCCGTCCGGGCGACCTGATCACGCGCATCAACGACAAGCCGGTGCGCGGCATGACGCTCGACAAGGCCGTCAAGCAGATGCGCGGCGAGCCGGGCACCAAGGTCACGCTGACGATCTTCCGCAAGAGCGACGACCGCACGTTCCCGATCACGGTCACGCGCGCGATCATCAGGGTCCAGAGCGTGAAGATGAAGCTGCTCGACCCGGGCTACGCGTATATCCGGATCACGAGCTTCCAGGAGCGCACGACGCCCGATCTCGCCGCGAAGCTGCAGGACATCGCGCGCCAGCAGCCGAACCTGAAGGGCCTGATCGTCGACCTGCGCAACAACGGCGGCGGCCTGCTGCAGAGCGCGGTCGGCGTCGCCGGCGCGTTCCTGCCGCCCGACTCCGTCGTCGTGTCGACCAACGGCCAGATCCCGGATTCGAAGCAGGTCTACCGCGATACCTACGACAATTACCGCCTGCCGTCCTTCGACGGCGATCCGCTGAAGAGCCTGCCGCCGATCTTCAAGACCGTGCCGATGGTCGTGCTGACGAACGCTTACTCGGCGTCCGCGTCGGAGATCGTCGCCGGCGCGCTGCAGGATTCGAAGCGCGCGCAGATCATGGGCAAGACGACGTTCGGCAAGGGCTCGGTGCAGACGGTCCGTCCGATGACGGCCGACACCGCGCTGCGCCTGACGACCGCCTACTACTACACGCCGAGCGGCCGTTCGATCCAGAACAAGGGCATCACGCCCGACGTGCCGGTCGATCAGTATGCGGACGGCGATCCGGACGACGTGCTCGTGACGCGCGAGGTCGACTACACGAACCACCTCGCGAACACGCAGGATCCGAACGAGAAGAAGGAACAGGAAGAGCGCGAGCAGCGCCGGATGGACCAGCTGCGCGTCCTCGAGGAGCAGAACGACAAGAAGACGCCGGAGCAACGCCAGAAGGACCGCGATCGCAAGCCGATCGAGTTCGGCAGCGCCGACGACTTCATGATGCAGCAGGCGCTCAACAAGCTCGAAGGCAAGACGGTGCAGGAATCGAAGTCGCTGCTCGCCGAGAGCACGACGAAGAGCCCTGCGACCAAGGCCGCGTCCCCCGCGAAGGCGTCGGGCGCGAAGGCCGCCGCACCGAAGCCCGCGTCGGCACCGCAGTAAGCGCCGGCCGGCATCCGACGGGCCATCGCGGGAAGACCGCGATGGCCCGTTTTTCATGTGCGCCTAGAATACGCAGATGGACGCAGAGGCGTCCGCGCCGCCGCCGGCGGCATGCCTCACCCGACCTCTCCCATGAACGACGATCAACTCCTCCGCTACTCCCGCCACATCCTCGTCGATGAAATCGGCATCGAGGCGCAGCAGCGCTTCCTCGACGCGCATGCGATCGTCGTCGGTGCCGGCGGTCTCGGCTCGCCGGCCGCGATGTATCTCGCGGCGTCCGGGGTCGGCACGATCACGCTCGTCGACGCCGACACGGTCGACCTCACGAACCTGCAGCGGCAGATCCTGCACGTGACGGCCTCGGTCGGCCGCAGCAAGGTCGAATCGGGGCGCGACGCGCTCGCGCAGCTGAACCCCGAAGTGACCGTGCATGCGGTCGCGGCGCGCGTCGACGATGCATGGCTCGACGCGCACGTGCCGCAGGCGACCGTCGTGCTCGACTGCACCGACAACTTTGCGACGCGCCATGCGATCAACCGCGCGTGCGTCGCGCACGGCGTGCCGCTCGTGTCGGGCGCCGCGCTGCGCTTCGACGGCCAGATCAGCACGTTCGACTTCCGCGACCCGGCCGCGCCCTGTTACGCGTGCGTGTTTCCGGAGGACCAGCCGTTCGAGGAAGTCGCGTGCGCGACGATGGGCGTGTTCGCGCCGACGGTCGGGATCATCGGCGCGATGCAGGCCGCCGAAGCGCTGCGCGTGATCGGCGCGATCGGCACGACGCTCAACGGGCGGCTGATGATGCTCGATTCGCTGCGGATGGAATGGACGACGATGAAGATCGCGCGCCAGGCCGACTGCCCCGTGTGCCAGGGCCGGCACTGACGCGCGCGGGATGCATGAACGCATGCGCCGGGCGGCGCATGCGCGACGTTTCGCTACCTTCGCGACGCGCGCGACGGTTTCGCCGCGCAGTCCGCGCCGCCTAGGCGGCCGCGTCCGCGCGCGGTTCCGCGACCGACAGGCGCTTGAGCGCGGCCTGCACTTCCTCCGGCTCGAACGCGGCCAGCACGTCGGCCGTCGGCTTCTCGAGCGCCTTCAGGTGCGCGCGCAGGATCTCCTGCTTCACGACCAGCAACTGGCTCGGGTGCATCGAGAACTCGGTGAGCCCCATCCCGAGCAACAGGCGCGTGAGCGCCGGATCGCCCGCCATCTCCCCGCACACCGACACCGACACGCCCGCGCGCTTCGCTTCGCGCAGCGTATAGGCGATCAGGTGCAGCACCGCCGGATGCAGCGGGTCGTACAGGTGGGCGACCGCGTTGTCCGCGCGGTCGATCGCGAGCGTGTACTGGATCAGGTCGTTCGTGCCGATCGACAGGAAATCGAAGCGCTTCAGGAACAGCGGCAGCGCGATCGCCGCGGCCGGGATCTCGATCATCGCGCCGACGCGCACGTTCGGATCGTATGCGAGCCCCGCGTCGTCGAGCTGGCGCTTCGCCTCGCGGATCAGGTCGAGCGTCTGGTCGATCTCCTGCGCGTGCGCGAGCATCGGGATCAGGATCTTCACCTGCCCGAACGCGGACGCGCGCAGGATCGCGCGCAGCTGCGTGAGGAACATCTGCGGCTCGGACAGGCTCCAGCGGATTGCACGCAGGCCGAGCGCCGGGTTCGGCGCCGTCTCGTAGCCTTCGTCGAGCGCCTCGAGCGGCTTGTCCGCGCCGACGTCGATCGTGCGGATCGTCACCGGCATGCCCTTCATCCACTCGACCGCGCGCTTGTACGCGGCGAACTGCTCCTCCTCCTCGGGCATCTCCTTCTGATGCATGAACAGGAACTCGGAGCGGAACAGCCCGACGCCGACCGCGCCGGCCTCGACCGCCGCCTTCGCGTCGTCGGGCAGCTCGATGTTCGCGTAGAGGTCGATCTTCGTGCCGCACAGGGTTTGCGTCGGCGAGAACTTCAGGCGCTGCAGCTTGCGCTGTTCGAGCAGCTTCTCGGACTGGCGGTACGAATATTCCTCGAGGACGATCGGCGCGGGATCGACGATCACGATCCCCTGGTCGCCGTCGACGATGATCAGGTCGTCCTGGCGGATCAGCGAACTCGCATGCTGGACGCCGACCGCGGCCGGAATGCCGAGGCTGCGCGCGACGATCGCCGTGTGCGACGTGCGGCCGCCGAGGTCGGTGACGAACGCCTGGAACGACTGCGTCTTGAACTGCATCATGTCGGCCGGCGCGATGTCGTGCGCGACGACGATCATCTCGTTCGTACCGTTCTTGGCCGCGCGATCGAGCGCCTGCGACGCCGACGGCGCACCGGCGAGCGCCTTCAGCACGCGCTCGACCACCTGCTCGATGTCGGCCTTGCGCTCGCGCAGGTATTCATCCTCGATATCGTCGAAGTGGCGCGTGAGCAGCTCGAGCTGCTCGGTCAGCGCCCATTCGACGTTGTAGCGTCGCGTGCGGACCAGGTCGATGGTTTCCTGCACGAGCATCGCGTCGCTCAGGATCATCGCGTGGACGTCGATGAACGCGCCCACTTCGGTCGGGGTGTCGTCGGTCAGGTCGGCGCGCAGCGCCTCGAGTTCGCGATGCACGACCTCGCGCGCCGTGCTGAAACGCTCGACCTCGGCGTCGATCTGGTTCGCCTCGACCAGGTAATGGGCGACGTCGAGCGCCGCCGGCGCGATCAGATACGCTCGCCCGATCGCGATACCACGTGAGACGGGAATGCCATGCAGCGTGAAGGACACGCGCACCTCCTCTGTACATGTAAAGCCGCGGCACACTGCTGCGATGCGCTTATGACCCCGGTTAGCGATTATAAATTCCGCACCTCCGTGCTGGCTGCATGCAGCGCAGCATTGCGATTTCCGCATCAATGCTACGGACGAAAAAAATGCCGCGACATACGCGGCATTCTGCTTCGAAACGGCAACGATCGCGGGGCAGGCCCCGGATCACTGACCTTCGCCGAACTTGTCCGCGATCAGCTTGAGCAACGCGTCCATCGCCTCGCGCTCGTCCGGACCTTCGGTCTCGATCGTCACGCTGCTGCCGATGCCCGCCGCGAGCATCATCACGCCCATGATGCTTTTCGCGTTGATCTTGCGTCCGTTGCGCGTCATCCAGACTTCCGACTGGAAGTTGCCGGCCAGTTGCGTAAGCTTGGCCGATGCGCGCGCATGGAGCCCCAATTTGTTGACGATGGTGGTTTCTTGTTGAAGCATGATTCTCGGTCGGGTCGGTCGAGGCCGCCGGCGACGTGCGTCGGCGGGTCGGTCTAAAACGGAAAACGGGACGGTCAGTGCGATTCGGTGCGCGGTTGCGGCTCGGGCGGAATCGGCGCGCACTGGCCGCAGCCGGTTTCCGAAGGCGGCGGCGGCGTGCCGGCAGACACCTCGTGGACGCCCTTCGCGCCGCCGGACAACGCCTTGTCGACGAGCTTGTCGAGCGGCACGGTACGGTAGCAGACGGCGCGCACCAGCATCGGCAGGTTCACGCCCGCCAGCACGCGCACGTTGTCGAGCTTCGCGAGCTGGCCCGCGATGTTCGCGGGCGTCGCGCCGTACATGTCGGTCAGCACGACGACGCCGTTCTCTTCCCTGAGCCGCGCGAGCTCCGCGTGCGCGAACGCCATCACCTGGGTCGGGTCGCTGTCCGCCAGCACGTCGATACAGCCGATGCGCGCGGGCACGCCGCCGTAGATGTGCGCGATGCAGTCCCGCAGCGCGGTGGCGAGCGGCGCGTGCGCGATGATCAGAATCCCGGCCATGTCAGACTGCCCCCGGCCGCCCTTGGCGGGCCGACGCCCCGCAGCGGGGCAACGAGCATAGCGAGTATGGGAAACGTTTCATGTTCAGCCTTGCAACGGTTTCGGCCCGACCGCCGGGCCTTCGGCGCGCTGGTCGCGGCACCGGGCAAGCGGGCATTGTAGCAGGCCGGTCGAACCGCTCCGGCGACGGGGGGCCTGCGCGGCCGCCGCCGGGCTTGCGCGGAAGGCGGGCTACGCGGCCGCCCGCTCCAGCGCGTCGATGAACATCGCGGCGACGTCGAAACCCGTCTGCTCCATGATTTCGCGGAAGCACGTCGGGCTCGTCACGTTCACCTCGGTCAGCCAGTCGCCGATCGCGTCGAGCCCGACCAGCAGCAGCCCGCGCGCGGCGAGCACCGGCCCGAGCGTCGCGGCGATCTCGCGGTCGCGCGGCGTCAGCGGCTGCGCGACGCCGAGCCCGCCCGCGGCGAGATTGCCGCGCACCTCGCTGCCCTGCGGAATCCGCGCGAGCGAATACGGCACCGGCTCGCCGGCGATCAGCAGAATGCGCTTGTCGCCTGCCGTGATCTCGGGAATGAACTTCTGGATCATCAGCGAGCGCGTGCCGTCGTGGCCGAGCATCTCGATGATCGCGCCGAGATTCATCCCGTCGGCCTTCACGCGGAACACGCCCATCCCGCCCATACCATCGAGCGGCTTCACGATCACGTCGCCATGCTCGGCATGGAACGCACGCAAGCGCGCGGCGTCGCGCGTGACGAGCGTCGGCGCGACGAACTGCGGAAACTCGCCGATCGCGAGCTTCTCCGAGTGATCGCGGATCGACTGGGGCTTGTTGAACACGCGCGCGCCCGCCCGTTCGGCAAGCTCGAGCATCCAGGTGGCCGTCACGTATTCCATGTCGAACGGCGGATCCTTGCGCATCAGCACCGCGCCGAACGACGTCAGCTGACGCGATTCGTGCGCGGCCGCCTCGAACCACGGATGGCGATGCAGGTCGGCCGTGTCGCCGACGATCGTCACGCGCTGCACGTCCGCCTCGACGCCCGAGCCCGTCCATGCGAGCTGGTGCGGCTGGCACGCGTACACCGCATGCCCGCGCCGCGCGGCCTCCGCCATCATCGCGTAGGTCGAATCCTTGTAGATCTTGAAGCGCTCGAGCGGGTCGGCGATAAAGAGAATGTCCATGCGGGTCCTGTACGTAGCGAAGCCGTTACACCTGGATGGCTTCGGGATCGGTCTTTTCCAGTTCGATCGACGACGCGATCAGCGACAGGCGCGCGACGACGCCGTACATGTAGAAGCGGTTCGGCGGCGCGGCGCCCGGCTTCGCGCCGGCATCCGGCAGCGCGGTGTGCTCGAAGCCGAGCGGCACGTAATGCATGCCGGGCGCGTTCAGGTTCTGGTCGCGCTCGCGGCCGCCGTGCGTGCGGTAGAAACCGCCGACCACGTAGCGGTCGATCATGTACACGACCGGCTCGGCCACTTCGTCGCCGACGCGCTCGAACGTGTAGACGCCTTCCTGGACGATCACGTCGCGCACCGCGAGCCCGGCCTTCGACTCGGCCATCTGCGCGCGCTCGGCCTTCGACATGCGGCCGATCTCGGCCGCGTCGTGCACGGTCATCACGCCGCGCCCGGCGGTGCCCGCGTCGGCCTTCACGACAACGTACGGCTTTTCGCTGATGCCGTATTCGCGGTACTTGCGCGCGATCTTCTTCAGCACGCCGTCGATCGCGTCGGCGAGCGCCTGCTCGCCTTCATGCGCCTGCCAGTCGACGCCTTCGACGTGCGCGAAATACGGATTCACCATCCACGGATCGACGCCGACCATCTTCGCGAACTTCTTCGCGACGTCGTCGTAGCACGAGAAGTGCGTCGACTTGCGGCGCACGGCCCAGCCCGCGTGCAACGGCGGCAGCAGGTACTGCTCGTGCAGGTTCTCCAGCACGGCGGGAATCCCGGCCGACAGGTCGTTGTTCAGCAGGATCGAGCACGGATCGAAATTCTTCAGGCCGAGGCGGCGCTGCGAACGCTCGAGCGGTTCGAGCACGATCTTCTGGCCGTCGGCTAGCGTGATCGGCGTCATGTCGGTGATGCTCGGGTCGAGCGAGCCGAAGCGCACGTTCAGGCCGGCCTGGCGCATGATCGTCGCGAGCCGCGCGACGTTTTCCAGGTAGAACGCGTTGCGGGTCGGCAGCTCGGGAATCACGAGCAGGTTCTTCGCGTCCGGGCAGATCTTCTCGATCGCGGCCATCGCGGCCTGGACGGCGAGCGGCAGCACTTCGGACGGCAGATTATTGAACGCGCCGGGGAACAGGTTCGCGTCGACGGGCGCCAGCTTGAAACCGGCGTTGCGCAGGTCCACCGAACAATAGAACGGCGGGGTGTGTTCCTGCCATTCGAGCCTGAACCAGCGTTCGATCGCAGGCGTCGCGTCGAGGATCTTCTGCTCGAGCTCGAGCAGCGGACCGTTCAACGCGGTAACGAGGTGGGGAACCATGAATCACTCGCGAGCGGGAGAATGAAGATTGTAGAGCAATTGCCTTGCCCATTTGGGGATTGTTCCCGGCTTCACAAGGATATGGAGGAAGTTTTCGGCTATTGACCCGATAGCCTGAAGGGTTATGCGCTACGGCAGCACGCGGCAGGAGAAAAAAAGCCCGCCGGGTGGCGGGCCGAAGTCGCTGCGCTCATTCGTGGCGGGCGCCGTCTGCGCGGCGGCCCGCCGTCATCCTTGTGACTTATTCGACATGTTCGCCATGCAGGATCACGTCGAGGCCCTCGCGCTCTTCCTCTTCGGACACGCGCAGGCCAATCGTCAGGTCGATCAGCTTCAGCAGCACGAAGCTCAGCACGCCGCTGTAGACCAGCGTGATCAGCACGCCCTTCGCCTGCAGCAGCAGGCTGCCGTCGGCGCCGCCGATGTCCTTGACCGCGAACACGCCCGTCAGCAGCGCGCCAAGAATCCCGCCAATGCCGTGCACGCCGAACGCGTCGAGCGAATCGTCGTAGCCGAGCTTCGACTTGAGCCACGTGGCCGACCAGAAGCAGATCACGCCCGCCGCGATGCCGATCACGAGCGCACCGGCGACGCCGACGAAGCCGGCAGCCGGCGTGATCGCCACGAGACCCGCGACCGCGCCCGACACGATGCCGAGCACCGACGGCTTGCCCTTCGCGACCCATTCCGCAAACATCCAGCCGAGCGCCGCGCAGGCGGTCGCCACTTGCGTGGTCAGCATCGCGAAGCCGGCACGGCCGTCGGCCGCGACCGCGGAGCCCGCGTTGAAGCCGAACCAGCCGACCCACAGCATCGAGCCGCCGATCATCGTCAGCACCAGGTTGTGCGGCGCCATCGATTCGCGGCCGTAGCCGACGCGCTTGCCGAGCACGAGGCACGACACGAGGCCTGCGATACCGGCGTTGATGTGCACCACCGTGCCGCCCGCGAAGTCGAGCACGCCGTCGGCCGACAGCCAGCCGGTCGGCTCCCACACCATGTGCGCGATCGGCACATAGACGATCAGCGACCAGAGCGTCATGAACACGAGCATCGCCGAGAACTTCATGCGATCGGCGAACGCGCCGCAGATCAGCGCCGGCGTGATGATCGCGAACGTCATCTGGTAGACGAAGTAGACCGATTCCGGAATCGTCGTCGCGAGATGGCTGACGGTCAGCGTGGTCGCCTTGTCGCCCTTGATGTAGTTCATGCCGTGCAGGAACACGCGCGACAGGCCGCCGATGAAGCCGTTGCCCGGCGTGAACGCGAGGCTGTAGCCCACCACCGTCCACAGCACCGTGATCGCGGCGGTGATCGCGAAGCTCTGCATCACGGTCGCGAGCACGTTCTTCTTGCGGACCATGCCCGCATAGAACAGTGCGAGGCCGGGGATCGTCATGAACAGCACGAGCGCGGTGGACGTCAGCATCCACGCGGTGTCGCCGGCACTGATCTTCGACGAATCGACGGAGAACGGCTCGGTCGGGGCGGCGGGTGCGGCCGGCGCGGACGCGGCGGCGGCGGCCGATGCGTCGGAGGCGGCGCCCGAAGCGGGTGCGGCGGCAGCGGCAGGTGCCGATGCGTCGGTGGCGGCCGGCGCCGAAGCGGCGGGAGCCGCGGCTGCCGATGCATCGGACGCCGTGGCGGCGGGCGCGGACGCTGCCGCGGCGGAGGCCGCGTCGTCGGCGAGCGCGGGACCGACGCCAGCCGCGATCAGCGAGCCAGCCATCAGCAGGGACATCAGAAGTTTGCGCATCTCGGGTTTCCTCTTGTCGCTTGTCTTGGTCTGTTACAGCGCGTCTGCGCCGGTCTCCCCGGTCCGGATCCGGATCACTTGCTCGATCGGCGTGACGAAGATCTTTCCGTCGCCGATCTTGCCGGTGCGGGCTGCACGTTCGATCGCCTCGACCGCCTGGTCGACGAGATCGTCGGACACGGCCGCCTCGATCTTCATCTTCGGCAGGAAATCGACCACGTATTCGGCACCCCGGTACAGCTCGGTGTGCCCCTTCTGGCGCCCGAACCCTTTCACCTCAGTGACCGTGATGCCCGAGACGCCGAGCGCGGAGAGCGCTTCGCGCGTCTCATCGAGCTTGAACGGCTTGATGATTGCGGTAATCAGTTTCATGGAGTCCTCTCGCAGGTTGATCCCGTCGAATTGGTTGGAATGGTGTGACCGTCTCTCCTCAGCAACTCGCATGCCATGTTCGCGCGAGCACCGCCTCGAACGGCTCCGAAACGGGGTTGCATCGGGTGCTGAAAGGTACGGAAAGATGCGGAAGCCCGGCCGAATGGCCAACGTGGCCCAGGTTTGCTGGCGCGCCGAAAGGATCATTGCTAGAGTGCACGCACGTCCCGGATCTCCGGGCCATTCACCCATGCGGGCGCCATGCCCGGAATTCGCGCCACGCGCGCACCATTTCCGGTCATGCGTGCATCATGGGCACGTACGCAACTGAAGATGCACACTTTTTGTGCAAGGAAGGAAATCTCATGAAGCAACCCAGCGATGTTTTCAACGACCTGCAGTCGCGCGTCAGCGACCTGCTGAAAAACTCGCCGGCCAAGGATGTCGAGCGCAACGTGAAGGCCATGCTGTCGCAAGGCTTCTCGAAGCTCGATCTCGTCACGCGCGAGGAGTTCGACACGCAGGCACAGGTGCTCGCCCGCACCCGCGTGCGTCTCGAGGAACTCGAGAAGCGCGTCGCGGAACTCGAGCAGAAGCTCGCAGCGTCCCAGGCCTGACGCCCCACCCGACCGACAGGTCCGGGCGCGGGCCGCCTCGTGCGGCCCGCGCCTGACATCCGAAGTCGGCCGGTCAGCCGTTCCGTCGTTCCTCGCAATCCCCCGCTCTTCGCTGTTCCTCGCTCTTCGCTGTTCTTCGCTCTTCGCTGTTCCTCGCTCTTCGCTCTTCGCTCTTCGCTCTTCGCTGTTTTAGCGCTTCGCTGTTCGTCGTTCCTCGTTCTTTTCCGCGCCACGCCGGCAAGCGCGCGCCGATTCCTCCGATTCCCGCGGCATGCGGCCCGAATGGCCGTTGCCCGTCCGATTCATTTAAAGGAGCCTCGCCATGTCGCTCGCCGTGGTGCGCAGTCGCGCGCCGGCGGCCGGCCGCGCGCCGGACGTCACCGTCGAAGTCCATCTTGCCAACGGATTGCCGTCGTTCTCGATCGTCGGCCTGCCCGATCTCGAAGTCCGCGAAAGCCGCGAGCGCGTGCGCGCCGCGCTGCAGAACTGCGGATTCGACTTCCCCGTCAGGCGCATCACCGTCAATCTCGCGCCGGCCGACCTGCCGAAGGAGTCCGGCCGCTTCGACCTGCCGATCGCGCTCGGCATCCTCGCCGCGAACGGCCAGCTCCCGGCCGACGCGCTGGCCGGCCGCGAATTCGCGGGCGAACTGTCGCTGACCGGCGCGCTGCGGCCGATGCGGGGCGCGTTCGCGATGGCGTGCGGCGCGGCACGGGACTGGCGCGTCGCGGCGACTGGAGCGGGCTTCGGGTCCTGCGCTGCGGTGACCGGATCCGGCTTCGGGCCCGCCGCCGCGGGGCCCGGCGCGGGCTTCGGGTCTCGCGCCGCGGCCGTCGCGCCGTCCGGGCCGGCGGCCGCAGCCCGTCCGCCCGAGCTGTACCTGCCGCTCGCCAGCGCGGCCGAGGCCGCGCTGGTGCCCGGTGTCACCGTGTTCGGCGCGCCCGATCTGCCCGCGCTGTGCGCGCATCTGGCCGGTGCGCCGGATGCCCGGCTCGCGCCGGTCGAGGCGCCCGGCCTCGACGGCGTGCCGGCGCCGGCCGCCCCCGATCTCGCGGACGTCGTCGGCCAGCGCGGCGCCCGGCGCGCGCTCGAAGTCGCCGCCGCGGGCGGGCACCACATGCTGATGATCGGGCCGCCCGGCGCCGGCAAGTCGATGCTCGCCGCGCGCCTGCCCGGCCTCCTGCCGCCGCTGACCGACGACGAGGCGCTGGCGTCGGCCGCGCTCCTTTCCGCGAGCCGCATCGGCTTCTCGCCCGCGCACTGGCGGCGGCGCCCGTTCCGCGCGCCGCACCACTCGTCGAGCGCCGCCGCGCTGGTCGGCGGCCGCAACCCGCCGCAGCCGGGCGAGATCACGCTCGCGCACCTCGGCGTACTGTTTCTCGACGAGTTGCCCGAATTCGACCGGCACGTGCTGGAGATGCTGCGCGAGCCGCTGGAAGTCGGCCGCATCACGATCTCGCGCGCGGCGCAGCAGGCCGACTTCCCTGCCGCGTGCCAGCTGATCGCCGCGATGAATCCGTGCCCGTGCGGCTGGCATGGCGATCCGTCCGGGCGCTGCCGCTGCACCCCGGAGCTCGCCACGCGCTATCTGCGCAAGCTTTCGGGGCCGTTGCTCGACCGCATCGACATCCAGATCGACCTGCCCGCGCTATCGCCGGCCGAACTCGCGTCGCGCGCGACGGCGCCCGGCGAGCCGAGCACCGCGGTCGCCGCGCGGGTCGCCCGGGCGCGTGCGCTGCAGCTCGACCGGCAGGGCAAGACCAATCACATGCTGAGCGGGCGCGAGACCGACGACCTGTGCCGGCCGACCGACGACGGCGAGCGGCTGCTGCGCGAGGCCGGCGAGCGCTTCGGCTGGTCGGCACGTGCGTATTTCCGCGTGCTGAAGGTCGCACGGACGATCGCCGACCTGGCCGGCGACCCGTTGCCGACGGCCGCGCAGATCGCCGAGGCGATCCGCTACCGGCGTGCGCTCACGGCGCTGTGAATGCCCGCGGAGGACAAAATATGACTGTCAAGACTTGACTTATGCACAATTTCACGAATCCGGCCCCTGATCACCCGGCGCGGGCACCTCTTCGTCAGGAGATTCGTATCCCTTTGTTTTTATTGATTTTTCCGAAATGGATGGCCAACCATCAAATGCGCCGGAAGGCCGTCCGGCGCGGCTTTGCGGGCGATTCGGTCAACTTTTCAACAAAGTTATCCACATGCGCTGTGGATAGCCGAAAAATCCCCGCAAAATCCGGCGATTAGCGTCGAAAGCTGCGAATGAACTTTCAATTGTCATGAAGTGTCTGAGCGCCCTCGCCGGCCGCTGTTCAGTCGAGCTTGAAGGAGCCGAAAAACTGGTCGAGCTGCTCCTGCGCGAGCGGCCCGTCGGCGATCGCGACGGCCTGGTACGCGTGCCGGCCGCGCGCCACGAGCCGCGCGACGATCGTCTTGCGCGAGCGGTCGCCGCCGCTCGCCGCGCCCGCGATGCGCAGCTCGAGCCCGTTCACCGCGCCGCCGGCCGCGAGCGGCACCGGCACCGAGGCCGTCTGCGGCACGCCTTCGAGATTGCGCGACAGCCCGGAACGCAGGAATTCCAGCGCCGCGCGGCGCGTGTCGTCGCGGTCGTCGGGCAGTGTCAGCGTGCCGACCGCGAACACCGCGCCGTCGACGTGCGCGGCCTGCATCCGCATCGGCATCGACGCGCCGCCGACCGCCACCGGCTGGTTCTCGACGGTCGGCTTCGCCGGCAGGTCGATCGTGTAGCCGGCGTCGTTGTGCAGCGTACGCCAGTCATATGACGGCGAGCACGCGGCCAGCGCCGCGCTCACGCACGCGAGCGCGGCGAAGTGTCGCAGCGGACGAAAAAGGGGGCGCAACGGATCGATGACTTCCTTCGGCATGGCAGTGATGGGGACAGGCAAAAGGCCCATTATCCGCCGAAGCCGACACCCGGGATGTGTGGCGGCCGCCGGTGCGTGCGCCGCATTCGCGCTAAAATAACCGCCGAATTTCGACGTCCTTTGCATCGACCCGCGTCATCGACCGACTCCGAGAGCACCGCAGATGAACACCACGCCTCCCGCCCAGCGCCGCACCGGCCCCGCCCGCTATATCGTCGCGGCCGTCGTCGTCGCGGCCATCGCCGTTGCCGGCTTCTTCGCGTTCAACGGCAAGTCCACCGTGCCGGACGCCACGTTCACGCTGCTGTCCGGTCAGAAGGTGTCGACGGCCGGCGACCTGAAGGGCAAGGTCTACCTCGTGAACTTCTGGGCGACGAGCTGCGCGACCTGCATGCAGGAAATGCCGCAGATGGTCGATACCTACAATCGCTTCAAGGGGCAGGGGCTGGAGTTCGTCGCGGTCGCGATGAACTACGATCCGCCGATGTACGTCGCGAACTATGCGCAGACGCGCCAGCTGCCGTTCAAGGTCGCGCTCGACGACGGCAGCGTCGCGAAGCAGTTCGGCAACGTGCAGCTCACGCCGACCACCTTCGTCGTCGACAAGGACGGCAAGATCCTGAAGCGCTACGTCGGCGCCCCGCAATTCGCGGAACTCGACGCGCTGCTCAAGAAGGCGCTCGACGGCAACGCGGCCTGAGCGCCGCCGGCCGCACCGCACGACAAGGCTCGCAGGGCCGCCCGCCGCGCCCTGCTCCACATGACGGACCGCACGACCGGCCAGCCCGGTTCCGCGGTCCGTCTCTTTTTCAGCGCTCGGTTTCGCCTTTCGCCGACAGCCCGTAGCGCTTCATCTTCTCGTACAGCGTCGCCTTGCCGACATGCAGCCGGTCGGCCGTCGCGGCGACCGCGCCGCCCGTCTGGTTCAGCGCCTCGGCGATCACCGCGCGCTCGAACTGCTCGATGCGCTCCTTCAGCGTCTGGTCGCTCTCGGCGTCGTCGCCGCTCGCACCAGCTTCCTGCGGCATGTCGGCGACGCCGAGCACGAAGCGGTCGGCCGCGTTGCGCAGCTCGCGCACGTTGCCGGGCCAGTCGCGCTGCATCAGGCTCGCGCGCTGCCGGTCGGTCAGCACGGGGGCCGGCCGCCCGTAGCGCACGGCCGCGTCGAGCATGAAGTGCTCGAATAGCGGCACGATGTCCTCGCGGCGCTCGGCGAGCGGCGGCAGCGCGATCGTCACGACGTTGAGCCGGTACAGCAGGTCGCGCCGGAACGTGCCGGCCGCGACGAGTTCGCTCATGTCGCCTTTCGCGGCCGCGACGACGCGGCAGTTCACGCGGATCGGCTGATTCGAGCCGAGCCGCTCGAGCACGCCGTCCTGCAGCACGCGCAGGAGCTTCACCTGCAGCGCGAGCGGCATGCTTTCGATTTCGTCGAGGAACAGCGTGCCGCCGGACGCATATTCGAGCTTGCCGACGCGGCGCTTCGCGGCGCCCGTGAACGCGCCGGGCTCGTAGCCGAACATCTCCGACTCGAACATCGGCTCGGGCAGCGCGCCGCAGTTCACCGCGATGAACGGCTTGTCGCGGCGCGGCGACAGCTCGTGCAGGCTCCGCGCGATCAGTTCCTTGCCGGCGCCCGTGTCGCCGTTGATCAGCACCGATGCGTCGGTGGGCGCGACGTTCGCGATCAGCTTGCGCACCTGTTCGATCGCCGGACTGCGGCCGATGATGCGCGGCGCGACGATGTTCTGGCCGGCCAGCTCGCGCCGCAGCGCATGGTTCTCGAGCACGAGCTCGCGCCGCTCGAGCGCGCGGCGGACCGTCTCGATCAGCCGCTCGGCCGCGAACGGCTTTTCGATGAAGTCGTACGCGCCGTCGCGCATCGCCTGCACGGCCATCGAGATGTCGCCGTGGCCGGTGACGAGGATCACGGGCACGTCGGGTACGCGCTCGCGGCACTGCGCGAGCAGGTCGAGCCCGCTTGCGCCGGGCAGCCGGATGTCGCTGACGATCGCGCCCGCGGTTTCCGCGACGATCGCCTTGTCGGCCGCCTCGGCCGATTCGAACCCGACGACGTCGAACCCGGCGAGCTGGAGGCTCTGCACGCTCGCCCGGCGAACGAGCGCATCGTCTTCGATATAGATCACTTGCAGCCGGTTGGCCATCGTAGTCACTTGCTCCTGACAGACCGCGCGGCGGTGGTGCGCGCGGCTCTCGTTGATGCGGTCGTGCGGTGCCTAGCGCGAGCCCGCCGGCTCGGACACGGCGTCCGGATGATGCGTGCGCGCGCGCCGCAGCGTCAAGACGAACAGCGCGCCGCCGGACGGCGCATTGCGCGCGGTCAGCGCGCCGCCCGCGTCGCTCGCGATCGACGACGAGATCGCGAGCCCGAGCCCGAGCCCGCGCCCCATTTCCTTGGTCGTGAAGAACGGTTCGAACAGCCGCGGCAGCAGCTCGGGCGCGATGCCGGAGCCGTTGTCGCGCACCTCGACCGCGAGCGTCGCGACCGACACCGCGATCGTCACTTCGATCGCCGGCGCGGCGACGCCCGCGACCGCGTCGAGCGCGTTGCCGAGCAGGTTGATCAGCACCTGCTCGAGGCGCAGGTCCTCGCAGCGGGCGACGAGTTCCGGATAGTCGCGCGCCAGGTCGAGCGGCGCATCCTGCGCGGGCGACACCGTCGCATCCTGCAGCGTCAGCGTGAGCGCGACGCCGCGCAGCCGGTCGCCGAGCAACGACAGCACGCTGCGCAGCGCGCGCACGACGAGCGCCTGTTCGTTGCGCGGCTTCGCGCGGCCGACGAACAGCTTAAGCTGGTTGGTGATCTTGCCCATCCGCTCGGTCAGCGCGGCGATCGCCTCGAGGTTCTCGCGCGCGGCCGCCTGCTCGCCGCGATCGAGCAGCACGCGCGTGTTGTCCGAGAAGCTGCGCAACGCCGCGAGCGGCTGGTTCAGTTCATGCGTGATGCCGGCCGCCATCTGGCCGAGCGCGGCGAGCTTGCTGGCCTGGATCAGTTCGTCGTGCGCGGCGCGCAATTCCTGCTCCGCGCGGATCCGGTCGCCGACTTCCTTCTGCAATTGCTCGTTCGCTTCCGACAGGTCGGCCGTGCGTTCCTCGACGCGCCGGTTCAGCTCCGCATACGCCTGCTGCAGCAGCGCGCGGCCGCGGATCATCTCGCGCACGCGCGCGCGGCGCATGCGCCAGTAGAACGCGAGCAACGCGACCGACACGAAGCCGAAGCCCGTGACGATCGTCGCGTTGCGCGCGTCGGCGTCGATGGGCGCGATCGGCGCGAGCGTGACGAGCAGCCAGTCGGGCTCGCCGATCCGCCGCTTGCTGGCGAGGAAACGCGGCGCGCGCAGGCCGGGGCCTACGCCGGCCGCACCGAGGCGCACGATCTCCGCATCGGCGCCGAGCACCTGCTCGACGCGCAGCGGCAGCGGCGTGACGGGCTGCTGCGCGTACTGGCGCGTCTCGTAGATCGACGCGGCGACGGGCCCCGTCAGCGGATGCAGCGTGTGGTACTTCCAGGCGGGCACGGACGACAGGAACACGACGCCGTGATCGTCCGCGACGACGAGCGGCTCGGACGCATCGGCGCCCTGGAACCATTCGAGATTGAGCTTCACGACGACGACGCCCGCGATCCTGCCGTCGCGCCACACCGGCTGCGAGATGTAGTAGCCGGGGTCGCGGGAGATCGTGCCGATCGCGAAGAAGCGGCCGACCCGGCCGTTCATCGCGTCGATGAAATACGGACGAAACTGGTAGCCGTTCCCGACGAAGCTGTCCGGCGCGCGCCAGTTGCTGGCGGCGACGCACAGGCCGTCCGCGCCGATCACGTAGGTGACGGTCGCGTGCGCGTGTTCGTTGAGGTCTTCGAGATAGCGGTTCGCGCGCGCGGTGAAATCGGCGCGCTTCGGCTCGGCGAGCAGGTCCAGCACGTACGGATGGCTGCCGAGCAGATAAGGCAGCGATTCGTAGCGGTCGAGCGTGCTCTTGAGCGCGTTGGTGGTGCGGTCGACCCGCACCGCGGCGTTGCGCTGCAGCTCGGCGACGCCGCGCTGCCACGTGATGGTCCACGTCAGCGCGCACGCCGCCGCGAGCGCGGCGGCAAGCACGACGAGGATGAGCAGGCGGCGCTTCACGGACGTGACTTCCTGGCGATGCGGATCGCCTATTGTGTCATAGGGCGCCTCGTCGCTGCCCCGGCCGCCGCGCGGCGCACCGCCCGCGGGCGGTGCCGCCGCCTGCTCCTTCATGACGTCAGACGCCGGCCGTCTCGGTCGGCGTGACCTCGCCGCCGCCCTTCAGCGCCTGGCGCAGCTTGTTGCGGTCGAGTTCCTTCTCCCAGGCCGACACGACGACCGTCGCGACGCCGTTGCCGACGATGTTGGTCAGCGCGCGGCATTCGCTCATGAAGCGGTCGATGCCGAGGATCAGCACCATGCCCGACAGCGGGATCGTCGGCACGACGGCGAGCGTCGCGGCGAGCGTGATGAAGCCCGCGCCCGTGACGCCGCTCGCGCCCTTCGACGTCAGCATCGCGACCGCGAGCAGCGTGAGCTGCTGCATCCACGTCAGTTCGATGTTGGTCGCCTGCGCGATGAACAGCACGGCCATCGTCATGTAGATGTTGGTGCCGTCGAGGTTGAACGAATAGCCGGTCGGCACCACGAGGCCGACGACCGAACGCGAGCAGCCGGCCTTCTCGAGCTTTTCCATCAGTTGCGGCAGCGCGGCTTCCGACGAGCTCGTGCCGAGCACGATCAGCAGCTCTTCCTTGATGTACGACACGAAGCGGATGATCGAGAAGCCCGTGAAGCGCGCGATCGCGCCGAGCACGACCAGCACGAACACGACCGACGTCAGGTAGAACGTGCCGATCAGCTTGAGCAGCGGCACCAGCGAGCCGACGCCGTACTTGCCGATCGTGAACGCCATCGCGCCGAACGCGCCGATCGGCGCCAGCTTCGTGACGATGTGCACGATGCCGAACAGCACGCGCGTGAGGCCGTCGATGAAGTCGGTCACGACCTTGCCGCGCTCGCCGAGGTGCGCGAGCACGCTGCCGAACAGCAGCGCGATCAGCAGGATCTGCAGGATTTCACCCTGCGCGAACGCATCGACCATCGTGTTCGGGATGATGTGCATCAGGAAGTCGACCGTCGACTGCCCGTGCGCCTTCGCCGCGTACGACGCGACTTCCTTGCCGTTCAGCGTCGCCGGATCGATGTTGAAGCCGACGCCCGGACGCAGGATGTGCGTGGCCGCGAGGCCGAGCAGCAGCGCGAAGGTCGACACGATCTCGAAGTACAGCAGCGCCTTGCCGCCGACGCGGCCGACCTTCTTCATGTCCTCCATGCCGGCGATGCCGGTGACGACCGTACAGAAGATGATCGGTCCGATCACCATCTTGATCAGCTTGATGAAGCCGTCGCCGAGCGGTTTCATCTCGGTGGCGAGCGACGGATAGAAGTGGCCGAGGATCACGCCGACGATGATGGCGAAGATCACCTGCACATAGAGCACTTTGTAGAAGGGTTTCTTCTTCACGATGGTTCCTGCTGAAGTAGATGAGCCGGTGGAAACGGCGTCACGCGCGCAGGCGAATGTCTCAGGGGAGAAGGCATTCGCCCGCGCGGCTGCCGTGCCGCAACAAGCGATGCCTCAGGACATCCGGAGGGGGAGGAAGGCATTGGTCATCGGTTGTCTCCTTGCTTGCTGTAGTAGTTCGGCCGGGGGATGGCCGTGCGCTTTATATCGCAAGGTCGATGCCAGGTTTCCGGAGCCCCTCAAGCCGTTGTTTTCATTGTATTTCTCATAATGCGGCAGGCAAGTAAATCCGGGATTCCGGATTTCCGGAAAATATCCGTCCGGCGATCCGGACGGAGCGATCGTTTCATCAGACGAATCAATGCTGCACGGCTTCACCGGCCAGCACGCCCGTCTGCGCATAGAACTCCTGCTGCGCGAACGCGTCGCGCTCGCGCCGCGCGCGCTCGCCGCGGTCCGCGAGCGAGCCGACGACGATCCCGACGAACGCGAGCGGCACCGACACGAGCGCCGGGTTGTCGAGAAACACCGGCGCGTGCGCGTGGTGCAGCACGTCGACCCACACCGACTTCGACAGCACCGTCAGCGCCACCGCCGACGCGAGGCCGAGGCCGCCGCCGAGCACCGCGCCGCGCGTCGTCATCCCGCGCCAGAAGATCGACATCGCGAGCACCGGGAAATTGGCGCTGGCGGCCACCGCCGCGACGAGGCCGACCATGAACGCGACGTTGACGTGCTCGAACAGGATCGACAGCGCGATCGCGACCGCGGACAAGCCGATCGTCGCCGCGCGCGAGATGCGCATTTCCAGCCGCTCGTCGGGCTTGCCGCGCGCCCACATCTGCGCATACAGGTCGTGCGAGATCGTGGTCGCGCCGGCGAGCGCCCGGCGACCACCGCGAGGATCGTCGCGAACGTGACGGCCGCGATGAAGCCGTAGAACCAGTTGCCGCCGACCGCCTGCGCGAGTTTCACCGCGACCATGTTCGAGCCGCCGAGCAGGTCGTGCGTCAGGTTGAAGGTGCCGTTCGCGCCGAGCCGGAAGAATTCCGGATGCTGCGCGAGCAGCACGATCGCCGAGAAGCCGATCACGAACGTCAGCAGATAGAAATAGCCGATGAAGCCCGTCGCATAGAGCACCGACTTGCGCGCTTCCTTCGCGTTCGGCACCGTGAAGAAGCGCATCAGGATGTGCGGGAAGCCGGCCGTGCCGAACATCAGCGCGATGCCGAGCGACAGCGCGTTGGCCGGATCGCGGATCAGCTTGCCGGGCCCCATGATCGACAGCGCGCCCGGATGCACGGCCACCGCGCGACGGAACATCTCATCGACGCTGAAGCCGAATTCGGCGAGCGCGAGCAGGACGAGCAGCGTCGCGCCGCACAGCAGCAGCACGGCCTTGATCACCTGCACCCAGGTGGTCGCGGTCATTCCGCCGAAGAACACGTAGACGACCATCAGCACGCCGACGATCAGCTCGGCCGTGCCGTACGACAGCCCGAACAGCAGCTGGATCAGCTTGCCCGCGCCGACCATCTGCACGACCAGGTACAGCACGACGATCGTCAGCGCGTTCGCGGACGTCAGGAGCCGGATCGGCCGCTGCGCGAAGCGGTACGCGACCACGTCGACGAACGTGAACTTGCCGAGATTGCGCAGCGGCTCGGCGATCAGGAACATCACGAACGGCCAGCCGACCAGGAAGCCGATCGAGTAGATCAGCCCGTCGAAGCCGAACATGAACACCATCCCGGAGAGCCCGAGGAACGACGCGGCCGACATGTAGTCGCCCGCGATCGCGAGCCCGTTCTGCAGCCCGGTGATGCCGCCGCCGGCCGTGTAGAAGTCGCGCGTCGAACGCGTGCGGCGCGCGGCCCAGCGCGTGAGCGCGAGCGTCGCGAACACGAACGCGAAGAACATCGCGATCGCCACCGGGTTCAGCTCGACCTTGTCGGGCATCGGGCCCGCGACGCCGGTCGCGTGCGCGGCGGAGGAAACAAGAACGGCCAGCGCGCCGAGCGCGCTCGAAGTGCGTCGCATGTCGGCCTCCGTCACGAACGCTGCAGGATCGCGTCGACGCGGCGGTCGAACGCACGGTTCGCGCGCAGCACGTAGCACGCGGTCAGGCCGATCGCGACCAGGATGATCGCGACGCCCGCGGCGATCCCGACCGTGGTCGTCGCGCCACGGTACAGCGGCGCCGCAAGCACGTGCGGCGCGAGCGCGACGAGCAGGATGAAGCCGTAGTACGTGGCGATCATCAGTGCCGTGAGCGTGAAGCTGAAGCGGCGCCGTGCGCGCACGAGCTGCTGGTAGTCACGGCGCGCCGTGACCGATTCGATGACGGAAAGCTCCATGGTGTCTCCAATGTCTCCTCGTCGTTTCGCGAGAAGTGTCTTGTGGATGGCCGGCGCGCCAATCGATCCGCCCGCGCCGTGGCGGCACGTCAATGCGTTACACGACGCGATCCGCGCGCAGTCGCGCGACCTCGTCCGCCGACATCCCGAGCCAGCCGCCAAGCACCGCGTCCGTATCCGCGCCGAGCACCGGCGGCGCGCCGCGCACCGGCAGTCGCGCACCGTCGAAGCGATACGGCGGCGCGAGCACGTCGACGCCGCCCGCGACCGGGTGCGGCTGCCGCGTGACGAGCCCCGCCCGGGTCGCGCGCTCGGAGGTCAGCGCCTCGTGCAGCCCGAGCACTTCGCCGCACGGAATGCCGCCGGCGGCGAGCGCCGCGAGCAGCGTCGCGCGCGGCCGCCGCGCGAGTTCGCCGCGAATCTCCGGCAGCAGCGCGGCGCGGCTCTCCGAGCGGCCGAGGTTGGTCTTGTAGCGTTCGTCCGCGGCGAGGTCGGGTCGCTCGATCGCATCGCAGAAACGCGCGAACTGCGGGTTGTTGCCGACCGTGATCACGAGCGGGCCGTCGGCCGCATCGAACACGCCGTACGGCACGATCGACGGATGCGCATTGCCGTAGCGCGGCGGATCCTCGCCCATCAGCAGCGCATCGAGCCCGTAGTACGCGGTGATCATCAGCCCGCAGTCGAACAGCGCCATCTCGATGCGCCGCCCGCGCCCCGTCGCATGACGCTCGTACAGCGCGGCGAGGACCGCCTGCGCCGAATACATGCCGGTGAACAGGTCGACCGCCGCGACACCGAATTTCAGCGGCGGCTGGCCGGCCTCGCCGTTCAGCGCCATCAGCCCGGCCTCGCCCTGCACGACGAGGTCGTAGCCGGGCCGCGCGGCTTCCGGGCCCGAGCGGTCGTAGCCGGAAATCGCGCAATGCACGAGCCGCGGATTGAGCGCGGCCAGCGCGTCGTAGCCGAGCCCGAGTTTTTCCGCGCCGCCGAACTTGAAGTTGTGCAGCACCACGTCGGCCTGCGCGGCCAGCTCGCGCGCGAGCCGCCGCCCTTCGTCGGTCTGCAGGTCGAGACAGATCGAGCGCTTGCTTCGGTTCACGCTGTTGAAGTAGGTCGTTTCGGTGTCGCCGATCCGCAAGCCCCAGTCGCGCGTGTCGTCGCCGCGCGCCGGATGCTCGACCTTGATCACTTCCGCGCCGAAATCGGCAAGCACCATCGCGCACCACGGGCCTGCCAGCACGCGCGAGAAATCGAGCACCTTCACGCCGGCCAGCGGCAACGCGCGCGATTCGTTCGTCATCCTTGTCTCCTCCATTCGCGTCGTTCGTCTTTATTGTTTCGACAGCGCGATGTAGCGCGCGAGATGGTGATCCTCGTCGCCGAGCTGGTGATCGATCATCACGAGCCGCTTCGCGTAATGCGACAGCGGCAGCTCCCACGTCATCCCGATCCCGCCGTGCAGCTGGATGCTCTCCTCGGCGACCAGCGTGCCGATCCGGCCGATGGTGTACTTGGCCGCCGCGAGCGCGCGTTCGCGCACCGCGCGCGGCGCATCGAGCTGCGCGGCCGCGTTGATCACCGCCGAGCGCGCCTGCTCGACTTCGAGCAGCAGGTCGGCCATCCGGTGCTGCAGCGCCTGGAAGCTGCCGATCGGCATGCCGAACTGCTTGCGCGTGCGCAGGTAGTCGAGCGTCGCTTCCTTCGCGACGTCCATCGCGCCGAGCGCCTCCGCCGACAGCGCGAGCAGCCCGTAGCCGAGCACGCGTTCGAGCAATGCGGCGCCTGCTTCGTCGTCTTGCGTTTCCGGCACGCCGAGCGCCGCATCGCCCGGCAGCACGACGCGCTCGAAGCGCACCTCGGCCGCGCGGCCGCCGTCGATCTTCTTGTAGTCCCGCAGCGACACGCCCGGCGCGTCGGCCGGCACGACGAACAGGCCGATGCCGGCCGCGTCGTCGTCCTGACCGGACACGCGCGCGCTGACGACGAAGAACGCCGCCTGCGCGGCCTGGTCGACGACGCCCTTCGCGCCCGTCAGCACCCAGCCGTCGCCGGCACGCTCGGCGCGCGTGCGCACGGTCGTCAGTTCGTAGTGCGAGCCCGGCTCGTCGTGCGCGAACGCGGCGCTCGCGCTGCCGTCGATCAGCGCGGCCAGCCGCGCGCGATGCGCGTCGCCGCCGGCCAGCGCCAGCGCGCGACCCGCGAGCAGCGTGCCGAGGAACGGCTCGACCACGAGCCCGCGGCCGAGGCATTCGAACACCACGGCGATGTCGAAACCCGCGCCGCCGAAGCCGCCGTCGGCTTCGGCAAACAGCGCGCCGACCGCGCCGAGCTCGGCGAAGCGCCGCCACATCGCGCGATCGAAGCCTTCGGCCGACTGCGCGATGCGGTCGCGCACCGGGAACGCATACCGTTCGGCGATGAAGCGGTTCAACGTGTCCGCCAGCATCCGGCGGTCTTCTGTGTGCTGGAAATCCATCGTCGCGTCCCTCGTTACAGCCCGAGCATCATCTTCGCGATGATGTTCTTCTGGATCTCGTTCGAGCCGCCGAAGATCGACAGCTTGCGGTTGTTGAAGTACTGCTGCGCGGCGCTCGCGGCCTCGTCCGGGCCGACCGGCTCGCCGTCGTAATCGGCATCGAGCGCTGCGTCGACGAACGGCTGCGCGTACGGCCCCATCGCGCGGCGCATCAGCGCGGTGATCTCCTGGCGGATCTGCGTGCCGCGGATCTTCAGCATCGAGCTTTCCGCGCCCGGCACGCCGCCGCCCGCGACCGCCGCCAGCACGCGCAGGTTGGTCGTGCGCATGTTCTCGAGTTCGATCTCGACGCGCGCGATGCGCGCCGCGAAGAACGGATCGTCGGCGAGCGGCCGGCCGTTCTTCGTGACCTTCGCGGCCACCGCGCGCAGCCGCTCGAGCGCGGCCGTCGAGAAGCCGATCCCGGCGATGTTGGTGCGCTCGTACGTGAGCAGGTATTTCGCGCAGGTCCAGCCGCGGTTCTCTTCGCCGACCAGGTTCGCCACGGGCACGCGCACGTCGGTGAAGAACACTTCGTTCACCTCGTGCTCGCCGTCGAGCGTGATGATCGGGCGCACTTCGACGCCCGGCGTGTTCATGTCGATCAGCAGGAAGCTGATGCCCTCCTGCTTGCGCACGTCGGTCGCGGTGCGCACGAGGCAGAAGATCATGTTCGCGTAGTGGCCGAGCGTGGTCCACGTCTTCTGGCCGTTCACGACGTAGTGATCGCCATCGCGCACCGCGCTCGTCTTCACCGATGCGAGGTCGGAACCGGCGCCCGGCTCCGAGTAGCCCTGGCACCACCAGTCGGTGCCGTCGAGAATGCGCGGCAGCCAGTGGCGCTGCTGCGCTTCGCTGCCGTACTTGATCAGCACGGGCCCGAGCATGTTGACGCCGAACGGCACGATGCGCGGCGCGCCGGCGAGCGCGCATTCGTTGTCGAACAGGAACTTCTGCGCGACGCTCCAGCCGGGGCCGCCGTATTCGCGCGGCCAGTGGCTCGCGAGCCAGCCGCGGGCGTTCAGGATTGCGTGCCATTCGCGCATGTCGTCGCGCGTCAGGTGCAGGCCGCCCTTCACCTTGCGCGCGGTGCGCGCGGGCAGTTCGGCGGCGAGGAAGCGCTGCACTTCGGTGCGGAACGCTTCCTCTTCGGGAGTGAAATTGAGGTCCATCGTGGGTCCGTTGCGAATGCGGTGGGCGTTCAGTCGATACGGTTCAGGCTCGCGAAATCCGCGCCGCGCCCGACCAGCTCGACGAGCAGCGGCGACGGTTTCCAGAACAGCGGATCCTCCTGCGCGAACGCGCGGATGTCGGCGAGCACGTTCGCGAGGCCGACGGTGTCCGCGTAGTGCATCGGGCCGCCGCGATGGCGCGGGAAGCCGTAGCCGTACAGGAACACCGCGTCGACGTCGAGCGGGCGCAGCGCGATCTTCTCGTGCACGACGTTCGCACCTTCGTTGATCATCGCGGCAAGGTAGCGGCGCAGGATTTCGTCGTCGGTGAACGTGCGCGGCGTGACGCCCTTTTTCGCACGCTCTTGCGCGACGATCGCCTCGACTTCCGGGTCCGGCGTGCCGATGCGCGCGCCGTCCGGATACAGGTAGTAGCCGCGCGCGGTCTTCTGCCCGAACCAGCCCCGCTCGCACAGCCGGTCGGAAATCTCCACGTAGCGCGCGCGCGGGTCGCGCGTCGCCGCGCGGCGCTTGCGGGTCGCCCAGCCGATGTCGCCGCCCGCGAGGTCGACGACCTGGAACGGCCCCATCGGGAAGCCGAATTCGCGCACCGCGCGATCGATCTGGTACGGCGACGCGCCGTCTTCCATCAGGTAGTCGGCCGCGGTGCGATAGACGGCGAGGATCCGGTTGCCGATGAAGCCGTCGCACACGCCGGCGCGCACCGGTGTCTTTTTCAGCTGTTTGGCCAGCGCGAATGCGGTCGCGACGACGTCATCGGCGACGCGCGCCGGCACGACGATCTCGAGCAGCTTCATCACGTTCGCCGGCGAGAAGAAATGCAGGCCGATCACGTCGGCCGGCCGGTCGATGCCGGCCGCCAGCTCGTCGATGTCGAGATACGACGTGTTGGTCGCGAGCACCGCGCCCGGCTTGCACACGCGCGCGAGTTCGGCGAACACCGCCTTTTTCACGGCCATGTCCTCGAATACCGCCTCGATCACGACGTCGGCCTGCGCGAGCGCGTCGTACGACGTGCTGCCCTTGAAGCGCGCGAGGCGCGCCGCGTGCGCGGCCGGCGTCATCCGCCCCTTCGCGACGAGCCCGTCGTACACCTTCTCGACATGCGCGCGGCCGCGCGCGAGCGACGCTTCGTCGCGTTCGATCATCGTCACCGGCAACCCGGCGTCGAGTGCCGCGACCGCGATGCCCGCGCCCATCGTGCCGCCGCCGACCACGCCGATCCGCTCGACCAGGCGCGCGCTCGCGCGGCGCGCCTCGGGCGCCTTCGCGGCCTCGCGTTCCGCGAAGAACGCGTGCACGAGGCCCGCGCGCTGCGGGCTGTCGACGCACTGCAGGAACAGGCTGCGTTCGAGCTTCATCCCCGCGTCGAACGACAGCGTGAGCGCGGCCTCGACCGCGTCGACGATCTTCGCCGGCGAGAACAGGCCGCGCGACTTCTTCGGCAACTCGGCGCGCGCCGCGTCGATCGCGGCCTGCGCGGCCGCGCGGTCGGCGAGGCCCTGCGCATCACGCGTGCGCCGAGCCGGCGCGCCGAGCGACACGAGTTCCTGCGCATAGGCGAGGCCTTCGGCGAGCGTGTCGTCGCTGTGCGCGACGCGATCGACGAGGCCGAGCGCGAGCGCTTCGTCGGCGCTCGCGTGACGCCCCGTCAGCATCAGGTCGAGCGCGGCCTGCGCGCCGATCAGGCGCGGCGCGCGCTGCGTGCCGCCCGCGCCGGGCAGCAGGCCGAGCGTGACTTCGGGCAGCCCGAGCTTCGCGCCGGGCACCGCGAGCCGGTAATGCGCGGCGAGCGCGACTTCGAGGCCGCCGCCGAGCGTCGCGCCGTGCAGCGCCACCACGACCGGCTTCGCGCTCGACTCGATCCGCTCGCAGACGTCGGGCAGCGACGGCGGCACGGGCGGCTTGCCGAATTCGCGGATGTCGGCGCCCGCGATGAAGTTGCGGCCGGCGCCGACGATCAGCACCGCGCGGATCGCGGCGTCGGCCTGCGCGGCGTCGAGCGCGTCGGCGAGGCCGCGCCGCACATCGGCGGACAGCGCGTTGACGGGCGGATGGTCGATCGTGACGACGAGCACCTTGTCGCGCCGTTCGCGCGTGACGGTGCCGGTCTGCGCGGGTTCGGGGGAAGCGGTTGAATTCATCGTGTCTCCATTGCGGTGCGCCATGCGGGCGGGACCGGTCGCCGGGCCGGCGAGCGGCGCCGCGTCCCGATCCCGCGCGGCGGGAAACGATCCGGCGCATGTGCCGGGCATGACTCGATTCTCGATTGATCGAGATTCATTGACAATTCCCGCTCGACTTTACAAGCTGTCAAGTCTGACTTGACATTGAATGCTTTCGGACCGCTTCGGGTCCTTAAGCGGGACGGATCAGGAGACACCGGGCATGGACCTGAACGCGCTGACGCTGCTCGTCGAGATCCTCGACGCGGGCAACCTGAGCAAGGCCGCGCAGCGGCTCAAGATGAGCCGCGCGAACGTCAGCTACCGGCTGAACCAGCTCGAGCGCTCGATCGGCCAGCAGCTCGTGCGCCGCACGACGCGCCGCATCGAGCCGACCGAAATCGGGCTGAAGCTGTACGAGCACGGCCGGCGCATCCGCAACGAGCTGCTCGCCGCGCAGGAATCGGTGACGACGCTCGGCCAGGACCTGCAGGGCCGCGTGCGGCTGTCGGTGCCGAGCGGCTACGGGCAGATGGTGATGTCCGACTGGCTGCTCGCGTTCAAGCGGCTGCATCCGGGCATCGTGCTCGACGTGGTGTTCGAGAATCGCGTGGAGGACCTGATGCGCGACGAAGTCGACATCGCGATCCGCGTGATGTCCGAGCCGCCGCAGAACCTCGTCGCGCGCGACATGGGCGCGGTGCGCTACGTCGCGTGCGCGTCGCCCGCGTTCGCGGCCGCGCACGGGATGCCCGCGAGCCTAGGCGCGCTGGCCGCCGCGCCGGTCGTCACCGCGACGGTGCTGGGCCGGCAGCTGCGGATCGCGGCGTACCTCGGCGACGAACGCCACGAGGTGCTGCTCGAGCCCACGCTGATTTCGGAGAACTTCCTGTTCCTGCGCCAGGCGATCCTCGCCGGGATCGGCGTCGGCATCGTGCCCGACTACGTGATGCAGGACGACATGCGGCGCGGCACGGTCGTCACGTCGCTCGACGCGTATCGTCTCAGCATCTTCGGCACGCACATGTACATGCTCTACATGCCGAACCGGCACCACACGCGCGCGACCGCGACGTTCATAGAGTTCATCCTCGAACAGGCCGGAAAGGCCGGCCGGGGCGGGCCCGGCGGGATGCGTCAGGGTTTCCTGTCGGATGACAATCCGCCGGCCGCACGGCGACAATAGCGCGCCGTCCGTGCGGAGCGCGTGCCGCGCACACGCCGCCTCCTTCGAATTCACTGTTGCCGAGGGTTTCAATGTTCGACCGGATCCGTCCGCATTCGCGTCCCCGGACGCTCGTCGCCACGCTCGCGCTCGCCGCGCTCGTCACGTTCGGCGCCGGCTGCACATCGCCGTCCGCGCCGTCGGGCGCCGTCGTCCCGGTCGCTGCCGCATCGGGCGCCGCGGTGCCGCTGCCCGGCGTTCACGCACCCGAACTGTCGTCCGGCTGGACCGACAAGCCGGGCTGGACCTCGCAGCGCTTCATGATCGCGGCCGCGAACCCGCTCGCCACGCAGGCCGGCTACGAGATGCTGAAGGCCGGCGGCACCGCGATCGACGCGGCGATCGCCACGCAGATGGTGCTCGCGCTCGTCGAGCCGCAATCGTCGGGGCTCGGTGGCGGCGCGTTCATGCTGTACTTCGACGGCCGTGCGACGCAGGCTTATGACGGCCGCGAAACCGCGCCTGCCGCGGCGACCGACCGGCTGTTCTATGGCCCGACCGGCCAGCCGATGGGCTTCTACGAAGGTGTCGTGGGCGGCCGTTCGGTCGGCACGCCGGGCGTGCTGCGGATGCTCGACGCCGCGCACCGCGCGCACGGCAAGCTGCCGTGGCGCCGGCTGTTCCAGCCCGCGATCCGGCTCGCCGAGCACGGCTTCACGATCAGCCCGCGCCTCGCGATGCTGATCGCGAACGACAAGTACCTGATGAACGACCCGGCCGCGCGTGCGTACTTCTACAACAAGGACGGCACGCCGAAGGCGGCCGGCACGGTGCTGAAGAACCCCGCGCTCGCGACCGTGCTGCGCCAGGTCGCCGATCGCGGCGCGAATGCGTTCTACACCGGCGCGATCGCGCGCGACATCGTCACGAAGGTGCGCAAGCACCCGACCAATCCGGGCCTGCTGTCGCTGCAGGATCTCGCGCGCTACAAGGCGAAGGTGCGCGCGCCGCTGTGCACCGACTACCGGCGCTCGGTGGTGTGCGGGATGCCGCCGCCGTCGTCGGGCGGCCTCGCGATCGCGCAGATGCTCGGCATTCTCGAGGCGATGCCCGACTGGCAGCAGATCGGCGCGCAGAAGCCGGTGCGCAACGACGTCGGCTACGAGCCGACGCCGTTCGCCGCGCACCTGTTCAGCGAAGCGGGACGCCTCGCGTATGCGGACCGTGCGCGCTACGTCGCCGATCCGGATTTCGCGCCGCTGCCGGGCGGCAGCTGGGCGAGCCTCGTCGACCGGGCCTATCTCGCGCAGCGCGCGCGCCTGATCGGCGACACGAGCATGGGCGTCGCGCAGGCCGGCACGCCGCAGGGCGCGACGCTCGCGCTGGCCGACGACCGCAGCCCCGAATTGCCGTCGACGTCCGACATCGCGATCGTCGACCGCTACGGCCAGGCGCTGTCGATGACGACCAGCGTCGAGGACGCGTTCGGTTCGCGGCTGATGGTGCGCGGGTTCATGTTGAACAACCAGTTGACCGATTTCTCGTTCGTGTCGAACGAGAACGGGCGGCCGGTCGCGAACCGCGTGCAGCCGGGCAAGCGGCCGCGCTCGGCGATGTCGCCCGAGCTCGTGTTCGACCAGAAGACGAAGCAGGTGACGATGATCGTCGGCTCGGCCGGCGGCCCCGCGATCATCAATCACGTCGCGAAGACGATGATCGGCGTGATGGACTGGGGGATGACGATGCAGCAGGCGATCGCGCTGCCGAACGTCGGGTCGATGAACGGGCCGACCCAGCTCGAACGCGGCCGCGTGTCGGACGCGCTCGTCGACGGGTTGAAAGGGCGCGGGCACGACGTGCGGGTCGTCGAGATGAATTCGGGACTGCAGGGGATCCAGCGGCTGAACGTGCAGGGGCAGACGGTGTGGTTCGGCGGGGCCGACCCGCGGCGGGAAGGCGTCGCGATGGGCGAATGACACGACCGGCACGGGCGGCGCGCATGCCGCCCGCGGGCCTCATCCGGGCATCACCCGCGCCCCTTCCACGGCACCACCCGCCGCTCGACCCACCGCATCGCGAGATCGAACAGCCACGCGATCGCGCCGATGATCAGGATTCCCATCACGACGAGATCGGTACGCAGGAAGCTCGACGCGTTGAGCACCATCTGCCCGAGCCCGGCCGTCGCGGCGACCATTTCGGCCGCGACCAGCGTCGTCCAGCCGAACCCGATCGCGATCCGCAAGCCGGTGAGGATTTCCGGCAGCGCCGCCGGCAGCACGACATGGCGCACGATCTGCGCGAAGCTGCCTCCGAGCGAATACGCGGCGTTGATCTGCTCGACGGTTGCCGCGCGCACGCCGGCACGGGCGGCCATCGCGATCGGCGCGAAGCATGCGAGGAAGATCACGACGAGCTTCGCCGTCTCGTCGATGCCGAACCAGATCACGACGAGCGGCAGATACGCGAGCGGCGGCAGCGGCCGGTAGAACTCCAGCAGCGGATCGAGCACGCCGCGCGCGATGCGGCTCACGCCCATCAGGATGCCGGCCGGCACGCCGATCGCGGTCGCGAGCGCGAACGCACCGAACACGCGCGCGGCGCTCCACAACAGATGTTCGGACAGCGGCAGGCCGCCCTGGATGCGGCCGTGCCACGCATCGACGAAGGCCGCCCACACCGCTTCCGGCGCGGGCAGGAACAGCGGCGGCAGCCACTGGAAATGCGTCGCGACCCACCACAGCACGGCCAGCGCCGCGACCGTCGCCGCGCTCAGCCCCGCGGTCTTTCCTTGTCCCGGCAGCCGGTAACGGCGCGACGACGGCGCGCGACGCAACGCTGCCTGAGGCTGCGTGCGATCGCCCGGTTCGAAACCTGCGTCCGTACGATCGGCCGCCCACGAATCCTGCGTGCTCATGCTGTCCTGCCTGTGCAAAGTACTGATCCGGCCGCGCCCGACGGACGCGCCCTGTCGCGCGAACTCATGCATCACGCGCGCTCCGCCACCGCCTCGTCGCGATGCAGATACGCGATCAGCCGCTCGCGCCACGCGATGAATTCCGGCGACGACTTCACCGCGCGCGCATCGCGCGATTCGACGTAGCGCCGCGCGAACGGCAGCTCGAACGTTTCCGCGATCCGGCCGGGGCCCGGCGTCATCACGACGAGACGCGTCGCGAGGAACAGCGCCTCCTCGACGTCGTGCGTGATGAAGAACACCGTCTTGCCGGTGCGTGCCCACACGTCGAGCACGAGCGCCTGCATCGTGCCGCGCGTCATCGCGTCGAGCGCGCCCATCGGCTCGTCCATCAGCAGCACGCGCGGATCGCTCGCGAGCGCACGCGCGATGCCGACACGCTGCTGCATCCCGCCCGACAGCTCGTACACGCGCGCGTGCGCATGCTTGTCGAGCCCGACCAGCGCGAGCATCTCCCGCGCCCGCGCTTCGCGTTCGGCCTTCGACACGCGTGCGAAGCGCAGCCCGAGCGCGACGTTCTCGAGCACGTCGAGCCACGGCAGCAACGCGTATTTCTGGAACACGACGCCGCGATCGGCGCCGGGGCCCGTGACCGGCACGCCGTCGACGCGCACGTCGCCGGTCGTCGGCGCGACGAAGCCGGCCATGCAGTTCAGCAGCGTCGTCTTTCCACACCCGGACGCGCCGAGCGCGACGACGAATTCACCGGCTTCGATGCGCAGGTCGACGCGCGCGAGCGCCTGCGTCGTCGGCCGGCCGCGTTCGCCGGGATAGTCGACCGATACCTGACGGACTTCCAGCGTGCTCATGCTCGGGACTCCGCGATGATCGCCGCGTTCAGCGCGCGGCCTTCTGCACGAACTGCGGATCGACGCCGACCGAATAGTCGGCGAGCACCGTCTGGATCGTGCCCTGCGATTTCAGGAACGCGGCGGTGGCCGCGAGCGACTTCGCGGCGCCCGACTGCGCGCCGCCGCCGAGCCACGTCGGCGACGCCTGCTCGGCCGGCGTCGGAAACGCGTAGAGCGCGAGGCTCGCGGGCACGTCCTGCGCGTCCGCGCCCGATACCTTCGCGACCGCCGCGACCTGCGGCGAGCCGACCTTCCACGTCGCCGCATGCGCGCGGTAGTCGGCGTCGGCGGCCGCGAGCACCTTCACGAAGCGCGCGACGAACTCGGGGTTTTCGCGCGCAAACTTGCGGCTCACGACGAAGCCGTCGAAGGTCGCCTTGCCACTTTCTTTCGCAACCTTGCCGGACGTCGTCAGCACGGTGCCCGACTGCTTGACCTTCGCGAGCACCGGATCCCAGATGTAGGTCGCGTCGATGTCGCCGCGCGTCCACGCGGCCGCGACCTCGGGCGGACGCAGGTTGACGATCTTCACGTCGTTCGGGTTCACGCCGGCGGCCTGCAGCGCGACGAGCGTATGGAAATGCGACGTCGACACGAACGGCACGCCGATCTTCCTGCCCTTCAGCGCGGCGACGCTGGTCACGCCCGAACCGTTGCGCGCGACGAGCGCCTCGGCGTCGTTGATGTTGTCGAGCACCCAGAACAGCGAGATGTCGAGCCCCTGCGACAGGCCGGCCGCGATCGGGCTGGAACCGGCCTCGCCGAGCTGCACGGAGCCCGACGCGAGCGCGCGGATCACGTCGGCGCCGCTGTCGAGCTTGCGGAACGTGACCTTGTAGCCGGTCGCCTTTTCGACTTCACCGCTCGCCTGCGCATAGCGCCACGGCACGACCATGTCCTGGTACGCGATCACGACCTCGCGCGATTCGGCGTGCGCCGCGCCCAGCGCGGCAAAGGCGGTCAGCGCGACGACGGCGCGGCGGACGAAGCTGAAACGGGACATGCGGCTCTCCTTCGGAATGCGGGCATTGCTGCGGGAGAGCCGACTTTACGAGCTTTGCGCGCGGCGGGAGCGAACTTATCCTGCGAAGCTATCGATGCCGTTTCAGCTTTGCTTTTCATGCTCGACCGGATTGCGTGTCCGGTCGGGTGACGATTGCCGTGCGCATGCGCGGATGGCCGCCGCGCCAACGAAAAAGCCCGCATCGCTGCGGGCTTTTTTCGACTGCGCGAGACAATCGCGGCATCGCGACGCTCAGACCACCCCGGCCCCATGCGCCTGCAGATCGGCGTGATAGCTCGAACGCACCATCGCGCCGACGGCCGCGTGCGTGAAGCCCATCTTGTACGCCTCTTCCTCGTACATCTTGAACGTATCCGGATGCACGTACGCACGCACCGGCAGGTGGTGCTCGGACGGTTGCAGGTACTGGCCGATCGTCAGCATGTCGACGTCGTGCGCGCGCAGGTCGCGCATCACCTGCAGGATTTCCTCTTCGGTCTCGCCGAGGCCGACCATCAGGCCCGACTTCGTCGCGACGTCCGGATGCAGCGCCTTGAAGTCCTTCAGCAGCTTCAGCGAGTGCGCGTAGTCCGAACCCGGGCGCGCTTCCTTGTACAGGCGCGGCACCGTTTCGAGGTTGTGGTTCATCACGTCGGGCGGCGCGGCGTTCAGGATCGAGATCGCGCGGTCGAGACGGCCGCGGAAGTCCGGCGTCAGGATCTCGATGCGCGTGTCCGGCGACTGCTCGCGCACTTCACGGATGCACTCGACGAAGTGGGCGGCGCCACCGTCGCGCAGGTCGTCGCGGTCGACGCTCGTGATCACCACGTACTTGAGCTTGAGCGCCGCGATCGTGCGCGCGAGGTTCTTCGGTTCGTCCGCGTCGAGCGGATCGGGACGGCCGTGGCCGACGTCGCAGAACGGGCAGCGGCGCGTGCACTTGTCGCCCATGATCATGAACGTCGCGGTGCCCTTGCCGAAGCATTCGCCGATGTTCGGGCAGCTCGCTTCCTCGCACACGGTATGCAGGTTGTGCTCGCGCAGGATCGTCTTGATCTCGTTGAAGCGCGAGCTGCCGGTGGCCGCCTTCACGCGGATCCACTCCGGCTTCTTCAGCTTCTCGATCGGAACGACCTTGATCGGGATGCGCGCCGTCTTCGCCTGCGCCTTCTGCTTGGCGGTGGGATCGTAGGCAGCGGTCGCGGCCGAGTCGGCCGGTGCGGGGGAAGCGGTAACGTCAGTCATTCGAATGTTCCAGTGCCTGCGGCTTGTCGGCGGCCGCGGATGCGCCATCGAGGTTGGCAATCAGACGACCCACCAGCGTGTGGGCGACGTCGTTCCAGTCGGCGGCAACCTCGAGGCTCGCCATGTCGACGGTTTCCAGTCCGGCATAGCCGCACGGGTTGATCGCGAGAAACGGGCGCAGATCCATCTTCACGTTCAGGCTCAGCCCGTGATAGCTGCAGCCGTTGCGGATCTTCAGGCCGAGGGCCGCGATCTTCGCGCCTTCGTGCACGCCGGATGCCACGTAGATGCCCGGCGCGCCCGCCTTGCGGACCGAAGCGAGATTATACGCCGCGAGGGTTTCGATCACGGCCTCCTCGATCTTCGTCACGAGCGTGCGCACCATCAGCTTGCGCCGGCGCAGGTCCAGCAGCAGGTAGGCGACGATCTGGCCGGGGCCGTGGTAGGTGATTTGCCCGCCGCGGTCGACCTTCACGAGCGGCACGCCGCTGTCGGCCACCAGCAGGTGGGCCGGGTCGCCGGCCTGGCCGAGCGTGTAGACGGGCGGATGCTCGACGACCCAGATTTCGTCGCCGGTGTCGGCCGTGCGCGTGTCGGTGAACGCGCGCATCGCGTCGAAGCTCGTCTCGTAGGCCTCGCTGCCCCGCCAGCGCACGGTGACCGGCACGACGGGCCGGACCGGAAACCCGGCGGGCGATTCGGAAACAGCGACAGGCGTGGACACGATGGCAACCGGCGAAACGGACATGGGCGGTAGTTTACCGAAAACCCATGCGTCTCGCCGGCTCCGGATGGGGACGGATCGCGAGCATCCGTCAGAGGAAAGGTCGGTCAGACGGTGCGCCAGCCGTCGTGGAACAGCGCGTTCACGCGGTTGCGCAGGCGCGCCAGCGCGCCGCGCGCGACTTCCCCGGCCGGCCGCGACACCGAGAACGCGACCTGCGCGCCCTGCCGGCCTTCCGCGCTGAGCCACAGCCGCTCGCCGCGACGCAGCCGGAGCGTCTCGCCGTCGACCAGGAAGTAGTCTTCGACGTCGTTGCTGCGCGTCGCCCACACCGGCCCGCATTGCACCGTCAGACGCGTGCTGCGCTGCACCTTCATCGGCACGGTCTCGCCCGCGGGGATTTCGAACGTGATGCTTGAAGAAATTTCTTGCATGATCGACTCCGCCAATAAATGCTTCGATGGCTACAATCGTAGTCACTTCAAGGCCCCCGACCAAACGACCAATTTTCACGTCGATGTGAGGAAAATTAGCAAATGGACCTCCGCCAGCTGCCTGCGCTGAACGCGATTCGCGCGTTCGAAGCCGCCGCCCGTCACGAGAATTTCTCCCGCGCCGCCGACGAGCTGTACGTCACCCACGGCGCGGTCAGCCACCAGGTTCGCGCGCTCGAGGAGGAGCTCGGCGTGCAGCTGTTCACGCGCAACGGCAAGCGGCTGTGCCTGACCGACGCCGGCATGCGCTACGCGCAGCAGGTGCGCACCGCGCTGATGCAGATCGCCGATGCGACGCGCGAGGTGCGCGCGAGCGACCGCGGACGGCGGCTGGTGGTGTCGATGCTGTCGTCGTTCGCCGCGCGCTTCATCACGCCGCGCATCGGCACGTTCATCGAGCGGCATCCGGAAATCGACGTCGAGCTGCAGTCCACCAACTCGCTCACCGACTTCGCGCGCGACGACGTCGATCTCGCGATCCGCTTCGGCTCCGGCAGCTATCCGGGGCTGCACGTCGAGCCGCTGTTCGAGGAAGTGTTCTTTCCGGCGTGCGCGCCGACGCTGAACGGCGGCAAGCTGCCGCAGACGCCCGCCGATCTCGTGCACTACAACCTGCTGCGCTCGGACGACGAGCTGTGGCGGCCGTGGTTCGACGCGGCGGGGCTCGATACATTGACCGAGCCGAAACGGGGGATTCTGTACCAGGATTCGTCGAACCTGCTGCTGGCCGCGATCGACGGCCAGGGCATCGCGCTGGTACGCCGCTCGCTCGCGGTGCACGATCTGCTGGACGGGCGCCTCGTGCGCCTGTTCGACATCGACGGGCAGAGCCCGTGGCACTATTTTTTCGTGTGTCCGCCGCCGCTCGTGAACACGCCGCGCGTGCAGGCGTTCAGGACCTGGCTGCTTCAGGAAGTCGCGGAGTACCAGCAGCTGTGCGACGAGCTGGACGCGCGGCGCGCGGCGGGGAAGACCCCCGCCGAGTGCGCGCAGGAAGGAGGATGGAAAGCGGCGCTCAGAGCACGACCTTGACCATCGGATGGCCGGTCAGTGCGCGGTAGATGTCGTCGAGCTGTTGCTGGCTCGTGGCGCGCACGGTGATCGTGAGGCCGGTGTAGTTGCCGCCGCTCGAGGCACGCTCCTCGATCTTCTCGACGTCGATCTCGTTGTCGTGGACGGCCACGACCTTGAAGATCGTATCCTTGAACTCCGGGTGCGCCTTGCCCATGATCTTGATCGGGAAGTCGCACGGAAACTCCAGCAGCGACTCCTTCCGGGCATCGATCGCGCCGGTGACCTCGATGGTTTTGGTCGGTTCGCTCATCACTTTCTCCGGGTTAGGTCAAACTGTTCAAACTCGCGTGCCTTCGCACGCTGGTACGCGTCGTACAACGCCGCGAACACGGGGCCCGGCTTGCCGCCCTGCACGGGCAGGTCGTCGAGCGACGTGACGGGCAAAATCTCCTTCGTGGCCGACGTGATCATGATCTCGTCCGCCGAGCGCAGCTCGGCTTCGCTGATCTCGCGCGCGACGAACGGAATGCCGCATTCGTCGGCCAGCTGCTCGACCAGCGCGTAGCGGATCCCTTCGAGGATCCTGTTGCTGCGCGGCGGCGCGTACAGCTCGCCGTTCTTCACGATCCACACGTTCGACGACGAACCTTCGGTCACGTTGTCGTCGCGCAGCTGGATCGTCTCGAACGCGTCGCGTTCGGCCGCATGCTGCGCCATCAGCACGTTGCCGAGCAGCGAGATCGACTTGATGTCGCAATGCAGCCAGCGGCGATCCTCGGCCGTCACGCAACGCACGCCCTGCGCGCGCTCCTGGTCCGACGGCAGGCGCAGCGGGCTCGTCATCGCGAACACCGTCGGGACCGTATTCGCCGGGAACGCGTGGCCGCGCTTCGCGACACCGCGCGTCACCTGCAGGTAGACGAGCGCATGGCCGTCGCCGAGGCCTTCCGCATTCGCGGCGACCACGCGCTCGATCAGCGCGCGCCAGCCGGCCGCGTCATGCGGATTGTCGATGCCGATCTTCTTCAGGCTGCGCGCGAGCCGCTCCAGATGCTGTTCGATCCGGAACGGCACGTGCGCGCCGTCATGCGCATAAACGGGGACGACTTCATACACGCCATCGCCGAAGATGAACCCGCGGTCGAGCACCGGCACGCGGGCTTCCGACAGCGGCACCAGTTCCTCGTGCGACGACACGCTGAGGTAGACGATCGGTTCGAATTCGGCTTGGCTCATGACAATGACAGATGGGGATGAAGTCGTGAAAACAAAGGCCCGTCGCGCTTACTTCTTCTTGCTGAACATCAGCAGGATCGAGTCCCAGATACGGCCGAAGATACCCGCTTCCGGCACGGCCTGCAGCGCGACGACCGGGAACTCCGACAGCGTCTTGCCGTCGGCGACGATCTTCACGGTACCGACCTGCTGGCCTTCCGCGAGCGGCGCGATCAGCGGCGCGTTGACCTCGACTTCCGGCTTGACCTTGTCGCCCAGGCCGCGCGGCACGGTCACCCACTGGTCGCCCTTCACGCCGACCTGCACGGTGTTTTCCTTGCCCTTGTAGATGCGTGGCGTCGACATCGCCTGGCCGCCCTTGAACAGGCGCACCGCGTCGAACGCGCTATAGCCGTAGTTCAGCATCTTCATGCTGTCCTGCGTGCGCTCGCCTTCCTTCTGCTCGCCCATCATCACCGACACGAGACGGCGCTGGCTGTCGACACCCGGGATCGCGCGCTTCGCCGACGCGATCAGGCAGTAGCCGGCCGCCTGCGTATGGCCCGTCTTCAGGCCGTCGACCGTCGGATCCAGCCACAGCAGGCGGTTGCGGTTGCCCTGGCGGATGTTGTTGTACTTGAACTCCTTCTCCGAGAAGATGCTGTAGTACTGCGGAAAATCGCGGATCAGGTGCGCGGACAGCTTCGCGAGGTCGCCGGCCGTCGTGTAGTGGTTCGGGTCGGGCATGCCGTTCACGTCGGCGAAGTGGGTGCCCTTCATGCCGAGGCGCGCCGCCTCGTCGTTCATCAGCGTGACGAACTGCCCTTCGCTGCCGCCGACCAGTTCGGCCAGCGCGATCGCGGCGTCGTTGCCCGACTGGATGATCATCCCGTACACGAGGTCGTGCACCGACACCGGCTTGTTCGCCTCGATGAACATGCGCGACTCGTCGGTGCCGACGCGGCGTACCGCGACGCTCGGCGTGACGATCTGCTCCATCGAGATCTTCTTCTTGTCGAGCGCCTCGAACACCAGGTAGGCCGTCATCAGCTTCGTCAGCGATGCGGGCTCGACGCGTTCGTCGGCGTTGCCCGATGCGAGCACCGTGTTGCTCGTCGCATCGACGAGCACCCACGAGCGCGCGTTCACGCCCGGCGGCGGCACCGCGCCCGGCATGAAGGTCGCGGGCGCGCCGGTGAACTGCTCGGCGGCGGCGGCCGGCGCGGCATGCGCGGCCTTGGCCTTGGCGGCCGGCTTCGCCTCGGCGACGACGATCGTCGACGCGAGCGCGACGGGCAGCATCACGCCCAGCGCGACGTTGCGCGCGGCGGTGCCGAAGGCGATGGAAGAAGCGAGGGACTTGAGGCCTTGGGGAGACAGACGCATGATCGATTCAGGCTGATGGCAGAAAGTGCGGCGCGAAACGCGCAAGGGTTGAACGGCAAGGCGGCGGGCGTTCCGGCGTTCGTCCGACTGCGTCGGACGGCGCGAAACGCGCCGGTTGGACTCGTGCGGACGCGTTCGGTTCGCGGCCGTCGCGAGCGGGCGGACAGGCGCGAAACGAGCGCCGCATGGGCCCAGCCGGGCCGCGGGCGACGCGAATTGCGGCCATTATACGTGGCTGCGAACGGCGTTTTCGGGAACCGTGGCCCGGGCGGCCGCACGCCGGCTTCGAGACGATGGCGTGGCCTCGCTGCGAGAGAGGGTGATCGAAGCCGCGCGAAAGGCGTGCGCAGGCGCCGTGCAAGTCGGGCTGCACTGCGCCGGAGCGGGCATGGGCGACCGTGCCGTGACACGATGCGGCGCGATGTCGCGCGAGCGGCGACATCGCACGCGTGCGGCAGCGGCGCCGCACGCCGGGTTCAGCGCATCAACGCCACGCGTCGACGATGATGCGCTTCAGCACGTGCAGCTTGCGATGGAAGAAATGCTCGGCACCGGGGATCACGACGACCGGCAGTTCCTGCGGCCGCGCCCAGTCGTAGACCGACGCGATCGGCACCGTGTCGTCGGTTTCGCCGTGGATCACGAGCGTGTTCTCCGGCACCTCGGCGACCTGCCAGCGGCTCGCGGCCGTGCCGACGAACACCATCCGCTCGATCGTCTCGCCCGCGTCGCGCAGCCGCTTCGCGACATGCGACAGCACGAAGGTGCCGAACGAGAAGCCCGCGAGCACGAGCGGCAGGTCCGCATACGCGGGCTGCGCGCGCATGTGCGCGAGCACGGCGAGCAGGTCGTCGGCCTCGCCGACACCGTTGTCGTGCACGCCCTCGGTCGCGCCGACGCCGCGGAAGTTGGACCGGTACACCACGTAGCCGAGCTGGACCAGCGTGCGCGCAAGGGTTTGCGCGACCTTGTTGTCCATCGTGCCGCCGAACAGCGGATGCGGGTGCGCGACGAGCGCGATGCCGCGCGGCGCGACGCTGCCGTCGCGCATGGCGTCCGGCAGGTCGACCGCGATTTCGATCTGCCCGACCGGGCCGGCGATCAGCGATTTCTGCGTATGAACGTTCATTCGACCGGCCCGCTCAGATCTTCAGGCGCTCGACGACCTTGCCGTCGCGCAGGTGCGATTCGACGATCTCGTCGATGTCGGCCTGGTCGACGTACGTGTACCACGTGCCTTCCGGATACACGACCATCACGGGCCCTTCCTCGCAGCGGTCGAGGCAGCCGGCCTTGTTGATGCGGACCTTGCCGGGCCCCGCGAGGCCGAGTTCCTTCACGCGCTTTTTCGCGTATTCCTGCATGGTCTGCGCATCGCATTGCGCGCAGCTCGGACGCTCGGCGCCCGGGTCGCGCTGGTTCAGGCAGAAGAAGACGTGGTGCTGGTAGTAGGAATCCATGATGGTGACGAGCGGCCCGGCGCGGTGCCGGGCGGAAAGAGGGGCGATCGCCGTTGCGCGCGGCAACGGATGTGCGGACGATTATAACGAGCGGCGCGCGCCGCTGCCCGCGACCGAACCGCGGCCGCCCTGCCCGGCGTGCCGCGTCAGCGCCGCGGCGCGGCCGGCAGCCACGCGCGCTCGACCCGCTGGCCGAGCAAGATCAGCGCCGCGTAGGGCCAGATCCACGCGAGCCAGCGCGCGATGCTGTTGAAGTGCACGTAGCGGCCCTGCCGCCAGCCCGACAGCGTGAAGTCGAAGAACGGGTTGACGGGCAGCAGGTTGACGAGCGCCACGCCGGCCAGCAGCGCGAGCGCCGCGAGCAGCGCGCGCCACGCGGCCGGCACGCGCAATGCGAGCAGGGCCGCCGCGAAGCCGAGCTCGATACCGAGCCGCGCACCGGGCGTCGCCCACACGACGACGAGGCCGGTGCTCGACTGCATGAAGGTCGCGGCCGCCTTCAGCGCGAGCGTCGCGACGACGAACCCGATCAGGAGCCGCACGCGCGGCGCGCGCTCGCGCATCGCGAGCGACGCGATCGCCAGCGCGGCGAACAGCATCAGCCCGCCGAGCGTGGCTTCCCACGCGGCGTCGGACAGCCAGCCGTCGACGCGCTCGGGCCATTCGCTCACGCGCCACGCGGCCGGCAGCCACGCGAGCAGCGCGTCCTGCATCGAGCCGTCGGCGCGTTCCCACAGCGCGGCCGGCCAGTCGCCGATGCCGAACAGGAACGGCGACGGAAACAGGATCGCGAACGGCCACAGTCCGGCGAGCAGCAGCGGCGTCGCGCCGTCGGGCTCGAACCACGCGAAGCGCAGCCGGCGCAGCGCGCCGCGCTCGAGCAGCGCGCCGGTGGCCGGTGCGGCGAGCGCCGCGCCGAGCAGCGCGCCGAGCGCGTTGGCCGCGAGGTCGAGATTCGACGCGACACGCGTCGGCAGGTAGGTCTGCAGCGCCTCCATCGACCCCGACAGCAGCACGCCGAGGCCGCCGACGATCAGCGTCGCGGCCACGCCGCGCCAGCGCGGATGCAGCGCGAGCACGCCGAGGGCGCCGAACGGCAGGTAGCCGAGCACGTTGGTGACCACGTCGAACGCGGTCACATAGCGCTGCATCGGCGCGAACAAGTAGTCGAACGGCCCGATGCCGAGCGACACCCAGCCGTCGAACGGATACAGCGATGCATAGACGACGAGCGCCGCATACGCGGCGAACGCCTGCCGCGCCAGCGACGACGCGCGCGACGTGCCCGGCGCGCTCATCGCGGCTGCGCGCGGTGCGTCACGGGTTGCCCGCGTACGCCTGCACGCCGACCCACGCGGCGATCTGCGACACGAGCTCGTCGCTCGCGGCCGCGAGCGCACGCGCGCCGCCTTCCGCATCGGGCGTGCTCGACGGCGCGCGCGCGACGAAGGTGCGCTGGCCGAGCACCTTGCCGTCCTGCATCAGCGTCGCGCGCGCGGTGACCGCGCCGTGGCTCTGCGACTGCCCGTCGAACACCTGCTCGAATTCGTTCAGGTCGACCTTCAGCGTCGGCGCGCGCACGCCGTCGGTGCCTTCGAGCACCGCGCCGCGCGACGACAGCGCGCCGCGCAGCCGCTGCGTGAGCAGTTGCGCGGGTGGCGCGGTCCAGCGGCTGTCGCGATAGACGGCCATGCGCTGCGCATCCGCATACGCGAGGCGGTAGACGAACTTGTCCGTGTCGAGCGCGTCGGGCGCGGCGACGTCGAGCACCTTCAGCGCGGGCCCGGTGCCGGCCGTGACGACCGATGCGGCCGGCCCGAGGTCGTAGCGGACGTTCGACAGCGCCGCGGCGTTGCCGGCGCAGCCGGCGGCACACGCGAGCGTCAGCACCGCGAGCGCGGTCGCGGCCGGACGCAGCGCGCGGTCAAGGATTCGTGGCATGGCATGTTCCTGCATGATGTTTCCGGTTTCGATGGCGTGATGGCCCGGTCTCGCGCCGGGCCGGTCGAGCGGCGGGCTGGCGATGCGCTTCATTTCCCGGCCGCGGCACCCGCCCCCGGCCAGACGAAGCCCGCCTCGCCGGGCCCGGGCGCGGAACCGGGCGAGCCGAACAACAGACTGCGCGGGTTGCGGCCGAGTTCACCGGCGACGTCCTTCAATTGCCGCGACGCATCGCCGACGCTGCCAGCCAGCGCGTTGAAACGCGGCAGCGTGTCGTACTGGACCCGCGCGTTCAGGTCGTTCAGCGCGACGCCGACCTGCTCGGCAGCCGAGCCGGCCTTGTTCAGGTTAGACACGAGCGGCCCGTTCGGCTGCAGCAGCGTGTTCGCCGATGCCATCGCGCGATCGACCTGGTGCATCGTCTCCGGCAGCGCGGCCACCGCCGGCGCGAGCTGCTTCGACAGCGTCGCCGCGCCGTCCGCCGCATGCTGCAGGCTTTCGGCCGTCGCGCGCAGCTGCTCGCGCATCTCCGGCGACATCAGCGCGTTCGCGCTTTTCGCCGCCAGCTCGAGCTGCCGCAGCAGCACGTCGCCGCGCTCCTGGATCTGGTCGAACAGGCTCGGCCGCATCGGGATCTGCGCGATCGCCTTCGGCGACGACGGCAGCGGCGCCAGGTCGCGCCCCGTATCCTCGAGCTGCACGAACGCGATGCCCGTCACGCCCTGGAAGCCGAGGCTGCCGTAGGTCGACTGCGTGATCGGCGCGTCGCGATCGACGAGGATCCGGATCCGGATCTGGCCCGGATGCGCGCGATCGAAGCCGATCGACTGCACCTTGCCGACGTCGAGGCCGCGAAAACGCACGGCCGCATCGGGGAACAGGCCCGTCACGTTGGTGCGCGCGAGCAGGTCGTACGGCACGCGCACGGTACGGTCGACGTTGAACCAGAACACGGTGCCCGCGATCGCGAGCGTCAGCGCGATCGTGAACAGGCCGGCCCAGAACGCATGTGATTTGTTTTCCATTCGCGGGTTCCTTGCTTCTTGCCTTGCTTACAGATCGACGCTCGACGGCGCCGGTTCGAGGGCCGCCTTCGGCAGCTTCGCGCGCCGCTCGGGCGGCAGCGCCTGCAGCGCGCGGCGCCCGCGCAGCCCCAGGAAATATTCGTGGATGAACGGATGGTCGACGTTCGCGGCCTCCTCGACGGGAGCCGCGACCAGCACCTTGCGGTCGGCCAGCACCGCGACGCGCGTCGACAGCGCGACCATCGTGTCGAGATCGTGCGTCACCATCACGACCGTCAGCCCGAGCGTGCGGTGCAGCGTCGCGATCAGCTCGACGAATTCGTCGGACGCCTGCGGGTCGAGGCCGGCGGTCGGCTCGTCGAGGAACAGCAGCTCCGGCTCGAGCGCGATCGCGCGCGCGATGCCGACCCGCTTCACCATCCCGCCCGACAGCGCGGCCGGCATCTTCGACGCGTGCTTGCACGGCAGCCCGACCATCTCGAGCTTCAGCATCACGATGTCGTGCAGCAGGTCGGGCGGCACGCGGCCGAGCTCGCGCAACGGCTGCGCGACGTTGTCGAACACCGTCATCGACGAAAACAGCGCGCCCTGCTGGAACAGCATCCCCGAGCGCGTGCGCATCATCCGCGCGGTCGCGTCGTCGATCTTCGACGTGTCCTCGCCGAACACCTTGATCGTGCCCGACGTCGGCCGCTCGAGGCCGAGGATCTGCCGCACCAGCGTCGTCTTGCCCGAGCCCGAGCCGCCGACGATCGCCACGATCTCGCCGCGCCGCACGTCGAAATCGAGCTTCTGGTGAATGATGTTGCGCCCGTAGCGCTTCGTCAGGTTGCGCACCTCGATCACGAGGTCGTCGCCGGGCCCGGCGGCGCCCGGCGGCGTGCCGACCGAGCCTGCGCCGATTGCCGCGGCATGTGCGCTGGCGGCACCCGCCGCCGGTTCGTTCGACGCGTTCATCCGAGCCCCACGTTCTGGAACAGGATCGCGAACACCGCGTCGGCCAGGATCACGACCGTGATCGACGAGACGACCGAGGTCGTCGTCCCTTCGCCGAGGCTCTGCGAGTTCGCCTTGATCCGGAAACCGAAATGACAGGCGACCAGCGCGATCAGCATGCCGAACACGACGCCCTTGCCGATGCCGATGTACAGGTTCGCGATCGGCACGACGCCCGGCAGCGAGCGCACGAAATAGTTGACGTCGATGCCGAGCACCAGCTTCGCGGCGAGCGCGCCGCCCGTGAGCGCGATGATGTTGGTCCACATCACGAGCAGCGGCATCGCGACGCCGAGCGCGAGCACGCGCGGCAGGATTAGCCGCAACCCGTGCGGGATGCCCATCACGCGCATCGCGTCGAGTTCCTCGGTCACGCGCATCACGCCGATCTGCGCGGTGATCGCCGACCCGGAGCGGCCCGCGACGAGGATCGCCGACAGCACGGGCCCCAGCTCGCGGATCACCGACAGCCCGAGGATGTTCACGATGTAGCGGTTCGCGCCGAACATCTGCAGCTGCTGCGCGGACAGGTAGCTCAGCACGATGCCGATCAGGAATGCGACCAGCGCGGTGATCGGCAGCGCCTGGGCGCCGGCGCTGTAGATGTTCGCCGAGGTTTCCTTCCACGGCATCGTCTGTGGGCGGCGCAGCACCGACAGCGCATCGAGGATCACGAGGCCGAACATCGCGATGCCGCCCTGCAGGTGTTCGGCGAACGCGAAGATCGCCTGGCCGAGGCGCGTGACGGGATCGAACCGCACGACGCGCTCGGGCGCCTCGCGCTGGCTGTCGAGGCGTTCGATCCGCTCGAAGATCGTGCGCTGCGTGGCGGACAGCTCGACGCCGGCCGGCAGCTTGCGGCCCCACACGCGCCACAGCGCCTGGCCGCCGACGTGGTCGAGTCGCTCGATGCCGGACAGATCCCATTCGTTCACGCGCCCGGACGCGATGCCCGCGATACGGCGCGCGACCGCACCGCGGTTGCGCGCAAGCGCGAGTGCGGTCCATTGGCCGTACAGGCGCACCGTCTGACCCTGGCCGCCGGCGTCGACCGACAGGCCGGGAGGAGTCTCGAAGTCCAAGGGCGGATTGTTTGCAAAAGGATGACAGCGGCCATTGTAGCGAACCGCCCGGCGCCGCGACGTGAGGATTGCCGTCGGGGCGCGCGGCCGGGAGCGCGTGGCGGGGCGCGCGTGGCCGGCGCGTCGGGCCGCGGGCATCCGGTTGCGGGTGCCCGGCCCGCCACGGCGCACCGTTCGCCGCCGGACCGGCATGCCGGGCGCGCGACCTTTCATTCTTCCGTCACGTTTCCTTTCGATACTCTCACGCGCCGCACGTCAGGCCGTCGGCGCCCGCGCCGCCATCTCGCGGCGCGCCTCGCGATTCATAGAACAGAACACCGAACAGGACAATCGATGCGTCTCCCCCCGCTTTCCCGCCGCCGCGCAAGCGCCGCCGCCGCGCTCGCCAGCCTCGCCTTCGCCCTCGCCGGTTGCGGCGGCGACGACGTCACCGCTCCGCCGTCATCGCAGACGCAGGCCCAGGCGCCCGCCGGCACGACCACGACGCTCGCGCTGCTCGAAACGACCGACCTGCACACCAACGTGCTGTCGTACGACTATTTCAAGCTCGCCGCCGACAAGTCGCTCGGCTTCGAGCGCGTGTCGACGCTGATCGCGCAGGCGCGCGCGCAGTACCCGAACACGCTGCTGCTCGACAACGGCGACACGATCCAGGGCACCGCGCTGTCGGACTACCAGGCGCTCGTGAACCCGGTCGGCTGCGATCAGACGCTCGCGATCTACAAGGTGATGAACGCCGCGAAGTTCGACGGCGGCGGGATCGGCAATCACGAGTTCAACTACGGACTGCCGTACCTGTCGCAGGTGACCGGCAACACGTTCGACGTCGACGGGCTGCCGGCCCCCGCGCAGCAGAAGAAGTGCGCGGGCCCGAACTTCCCGCAGGTGCTCGCGAACGTGATCAGCGCGAGGACCAACGCGCCGCTGTTCACGCCGTACACGATCCTGACCCGCACGGTGACGGCCGTCACGCCCGACGGCAAGACCGTCAGCGCGCCGGTGAAGATCGGCATCATCGGCTTCACGCCGCCCGCGATCATGAGCTGGGACAAGCGCTGGCTCGACGGCAAGGTCTACACGACCGGCCTGAAGGAAGCGGCCGAGAAGTACATTCCGGAGATGCGCGCGAAGGGCGCCGACCTCGTCGTCGCGATCTCGCACGGCGGCCTCGACAACACCGCGTACTCGCCGACGATGGAGAACGGCAGCTGGTGGCTGTCGAAGGTGCCCGGCATCGACGCGATGCTGATCGGCCACTCGCACCAGGTGTTCCCGGACGCGAACAGCACCGTGGCGCAGTTCAACCTGCCGGGCGTCGACAAGGCGAAGGGCACCGTCAACGGCGTGCCGACCGTGATGGCCAACTACTGGGGCAAGCATCTCGGCGTGATCAAGCTCGGTCTTAAGTTCGACGGCAAGACTTGGACCGTCGACAAGTCGCAGACGACCGTCGAGGCGCGGCCGATCCAGAACGCGGACAAGAGCTACGTCGCCGCCGATCCGTCGGTGTCCGCCGCGATCGCCGCCGAGCACCAGGCGACGATCGACTACGTGAAGACGCCGATCGGCTCGACCGACTACCGGATGAACTCGTACTTCGCCGACGTCGGCGATCCGGGCGCGATCCAGATCGTCAACGAGGCGCAGGCCGACTACGTGAAGACCTACGTGCAGGCGAACCTGCCGCAATACGCGTCGCTGCCGGTGCTGTCGGTCAGCGCGCCGTTCAAGAGCGGCTTCGGCGGCGGCAGCGACTACACCGACGTCGCGCCCGGCGCGCTCGCGATCAACAACGCGGCCGACCTGTACCTGTATCCGAACACCGTGTACGCGGTGAAGGTGAGCGGCAGCGACGTGAAGAACTGGCTCGAGACGGCCGCGAAACGCTTCAACACGATCGACCCGACCCAGGCGACCGTGCAGCCGCTCGTCAGCAGCTTCCCCGGCTACAACTTCGACATGTTCACGTCCGCCGATCTCGCGTACGAGATCGACGTCACGCAGCCGGTCGGCAGCCGCATCAGGAACCTGACGTACAAGGGCGCGCCGATCGACCCGAACGCGCAGTTCATCGTCGCGACCAACAACTACCGCGCGAGCGGCGGCGGCAACTTCCCGGGCCTCGACGGCAGCAAGACGATCTTCGCGTCGCCCGACGCGAACCGCGACGTGCTGATCGCGTTCATCAAGAAACGCGGCGCGATCACGCGCGCGGCCGACGGCGCGCAGCGCAGCTGGCGCTTCACGAAGCTCGCGAGCTCGGTCGCGCACGTGCGGTTCACGTCCGCGCCGAACCGGCTCGGCGACGCGGCGGCTGCCGGCCTGAGCGGCCTCACGCAGGTCGCGGCCGACGACGGCTCGGGCAAGAACCTCGCCATCTACGAGATCGACCTCACGCAATGACCACGAGACCCGCGATGCAACCGATCCGGACGATGCGGCCGGCCGAGGCCGGCTTCACCGCCGCCGCGCGGCGCCTGCTGCGCGCGAAACTCCCGCCGGCCGCGTTGCTCGCGGCGGCGGCCGTGACCGTCGCGGCCGTGGTCGCCGCGACCGGCTGGCGCGCCGCCGGCCCCGCGCCGAGCGCCGCGCAGCTCGACGAATGGCAGGCGATGGTCGCGCAGGCCGTCGAGCCGCACGCGCTCGCGCAGTTGCGCGCCCTCGCGCGCCGCGGGTCGGGCGACGCGCAGGCGGCGCTCGGCATCGCGCTCGTCGATGCGCGCGAGCCGGGGCTGCGCGACGAGGGACGCGGCTGGCTCGAAACCGCCGCGCAGGCGGACGGCCGTGCCGACACGCCGGCCGCGCGGCGTGCGCAGCTGGCACTCGGCAAGGCTCTGCTGCTCGGCAGCGGCGACATCCCGAAGGATTACGCACGCGCCCGCGCGCTGCTCGGCGCAGCGGCCGGACAGGGCGATCCGGCCGCCGCGTATTACCTCGGGCTGATCTATCGGAGTGGCTACGGGATCGCGGCCGATCCGGTGCAGGCCGCGCACTGGTTCGAGCTCGCGTCGCGAGCGGACCTCCCGGCCGCGGACTTCATGCTCGCGAACGCGTACCGCGAAGGCAGCGGCGTGCCGCGCGACGAAGCGCGTGCGCTCGCGCTGTATCGCCGGGCGGCGGAACACGAGCTGCCGGAAGCCGTGCAGACGCTCGCGATGGCGTATCGCAACGGCGAGCTGGGGCTCAAGCCCGACGCGGACGAATTCCACGCGCAGTGGATCGAAACCGCGCATGCGCTGAAGCACCCGGTCATCGCGCCGTGATGCGCGCGAGCCGCCTGGCCGGGTGCCGTCGCGGCATCCGGCGTCAGGCGGCGCCGCTGCGCGCGGGTCGTTCCAGACGCATGTACGAGTCGGACACGATCAGTCCGAAGACGATGTGATCGAGCGCGCTCACCCAGCCTCGCGCGTCGGCGAACCACGGGAACAACTGCGTCATGCCGTAGTAGTTGACGACGTACAGCAGCACGCCGAATACGGCCCCCGCCACGCTGGCCATCCCGATGCTCGAATCCAGGCTGAAACACGCAATGATCACGGCGAGGACCAGCGCAAATACGATCGACAACGCGAAGTGCACGCCCAGCGCGGCCAGCAGCGTCCCCACTTCGACCGTGGCCGACGGCGCGAGCGCGTCATCGCCGAAGTAGATGGCCGCGATCATGCGCAGCGGCGCCCACGCGTCGTGTCCGATGATTGCCGCCGCGACGACCTGGACGACGAGGAAAACCGCACCGGCCACGCACCCGCCGATCACGGCGGCTCGCCACACCGGAATGCGGCGCACGTAATGGTGCGAATGCATGTGGAGTTGCATGGCCACCTCCTTGAAAACGGTCGGCCGCCGCATCAGCGCCGGTGCGTATGCGACGTACCCGCTCGCACCGCCGACCATGCCGACGCGAGCGAGTCCATCAGCCGGCGACAGGCACACGTCGTCGGGAGCCCGGCGGCATCGGCGCGCCGGCGCGTCTTGCGGTGAAGGCGCGCGAACAGGCTGGACGGGCTCGAACCCGAATGAAGCGGGTTCATCGCCATTTCCGTCGATGCGGCAACGACGAGGACGCGCCGGCGCGCGCCGATTCGTCTGCGTTACTGCCGGCAACACCGTCGAACGCGCCGCCAGAGCGGATACTTCGAACGTAGTCGTGCCGGTCGCCAAATTCAAGATGCCGGCCGGCGGCGGTACGCGACTGTGCCGGGTTCGGCAGGCAAAGCGGCAACAGGCCCGCGGTCAAGCAGGACACCGACCGCGAGCATTCGCGCATCCGTGCAAGCCGAGCCTGAAAAACAGGTAGCCGCGCCGGATGCGCGGCCATCATCGTCGATATTGCTGCCGGTGCTTCCACGCGCCCCTTGCGCCCCTGTCGCTACAATAGCCACCATGAACGCCCCCACCTCCTCCGACACGCCCGATTCCGGCGACGCGCACATCGCGCGCAACCGGCTCGAGGCGCACCTGGATGCCGCGCCGCGCGCGTGGCCGCTCGACATCGTTGCCGCCACCGGCTCGACCAACGCCGACGTCGCGACGCGCCTCAAGGCGCTGCCGCGCGCCGCGAACGCGCTGCCCGCGCCGCTCGTGCGCGTCGCGTTCGAGCAGACGGCCGGCCGCGGCCGGCAAGGCCGCCCGTGGTTCGCGCAGCCCGGCAACGCGCTGCTGTGCTCGGTCGGCTGCATCGTGCCGCGCCCCGTGGACGCGCTCGGCGGCCTCAGCATCGCGATCGGCGTCGCGCTCGCGGAAGGGCTCGCCGCGCTGCCGCTCGACGCCCGCACGCGCGTCGCGCTCAAATGGCCGAACGACCTGCTGCTGACGGTCACCGACGACGGCACGCCGCGCATCGTCGGCAAGCTCGCCGGGATCCTGATCGAAACCGTCTGGACCACCGCCGACGCGACCGCCGTCGTGATCGGCTTCGGCATCAACGTGCGCGGCGCGGAAGCCGTCGCCGCGCAGGTCGACGCGCTGCGCGCGCGCGAAGCGACGCTCGCGAGCGGGCTGCCGCCGGCCGCGCTGTCGGCCGCGTGCGCATCGGCCAACCTCACCGATACGCTCGCCGCCGCGCTGAACGCGCTCACCCCCGCCCTCGCGCAGTTCGGCACCGACGGGCTCGCGCCGTTCCTGCCGCGCTGGCACGCGCTGCACGCATACGCGGGGCGCGAAGTCGTGCTGCTCGAACAGGGTGTCGAACGCGTGCGCGGCATCGCGACCGGCATCGACGCGACCGGCCAGTTGCTGCTCGACACGCCCGATGGCGTGCGGGCGATCGCGGCCGGCGACGTATCGCTGCGCGAAGCGCAATGAACGAACCGCATCTGCTGATCGACGCCGGCAACAGCCGGATCAAGTGGGCGCTCGCCGACGCGCAGCGCATGCTCGTCGACACCGGCGCGTTCGGCCATACGCGCGACGGCGGCGCCGATCCCGATTGGTCGGCCGTGCCGCGTCCGCGCGGCGCATGGATCTCGAACGTCGCGGGTGCCGACGTGGCCGCCCGGCTCGACGCGCTGCTCGACGCCCGTTGGCCCGGCCTGCCGCGCACGACGATCCGCTCGCGGCCCGCGCAATGCGGCGTGACGAACGGCTATACGACGCCCGAACAGCTCGGCAGCGATCGCTGGGCCGGTTTGATCGGCGCACATGCGGCGTTTCCGGGCGAGCATCTGCTGATCGCGACGTTCGGCACGGCGACGACGCTCGAAGCGCTGCGTGCGGACGGTCGTTTCACCGGCGGGCTGATCGCGCCGGGCTGGGCGCTGATGATGCGCGCGCTCGGCACGCACACCGCGCAATTGCCGACGCTGACCACCGACATCGCGAGCGGGCTGCTCGCGGGTGCGCAGGCCGAGCCGTTCCAGGTCGATACGCCGCGCTCGCTGTCGGCCGGCTGCCTGTACGCGCAGGCGGGGCTGATCGAACGCGCGTGGCGCGATCTCGCCGATGCGTGGCAAGCCCCCGTGCGGCTCGTGCTGGCAGGCGGTGCGGCCGACGACGTCGCGCGTGCGCTGACGCTGCCGCATACGCGGCACGACGCGCTGATCCTGTCCGGGCTTGCGCTGATCGCCGCGGAAGCGGCGGCGCAGGATTGACGTAAAACCGGCCGGCATCGCGCCGACTGAACGACCGAACGACTGAACGACTGAACGACGACGAGGAGTGTCGACGATGCTGCGCTGGCTGATCGCTGTTCTCTTTCTCGCGAACCTGCTCGCGTTCGTCGCCGTGCGCGGCGTGTTCGGGCCGCTGCCGGCGGCCGGTCCGCGCGAACCGGGCGTGCTGTCCCGGCAGGTGCGGCCCGAGGCGCTGCATGCGATGCCGCTCGCGCAGGCGGCCGATCAGCCGGTGATCGGCGGCCCGATCGGCGCGCCGGCCGTCCCGGCCGAGCCGTTCGCGGCATCCGCGCCCTGACGGCGCGGCACCCGCATCAGGACTGCTGCGCGCGCACCTTCTTCAGCAGCGCGGTGGTCGAGCGGTCGTGCTCGAACGGAATCGCGAGCGCCCGCCCGCCCCAGCCGCGCACGATCGCCGATTCCGGCAGCGCGTCCATGTCGTAGTCGCCGCCCTTCACGAGAATGTCCGGACGGACGGCCTCGATCAGCGACACCGGCGTCTTCTCCTCGAACTTCACGACCCAGTCGACGCTTTCCAGCGCCGCGAGCAGCGCCATGCGGTCTTCCTCGCGGTTGATCGGCCGGTCGTCGCCCTTGCCGAGCATGCGCACCGACGCATCGCTGTTCACGCCTACGATCAGGCATGCGCCGAGCGCCTTCGCATCGGCGAGATAGGTGACGTGGCCACGGTGCAGGATGTCGAACACCCCGTTCGTGAACACGACGGGCGAAGGCAGCGAAGCGCGCAGCGCAACCAGGGCGTCACGGGTGATCAGCTTGCGTTCGAAGGTAGCGGGCATGATGGATTTCGGATGGCGTGAGCGGCGCGCGGTGCACGTCGCGACGGAACACGGCGGCGCCAGATAAAAAGCCCGCCGGATCGCCGGGCGGGCTTCATGCGGGAATACGGGGCGGCGAGCGCGGCCGGCGGCGCTTCACGCCGGCTGCGACGCCGCGCGGCCTCAGGCCGGTTGCGCGGCCGACGACGGGCCGCCTTCGGACTGCAGGCGGCCGGTGACTTCCTTGCGATAGCGGTTCAGTTCCTGCGCGGTCGCGAAGGTTCGCTCGAACAGGATCGACAGGTTGTGCAGGATCCGCTCGACGACCTTCTTTTCCCACTCGCCGTCGAAACGGATCTGCTCGTCGAGCCAGCGCTCGAGCCATTCCGGATCGGGCAGGCGCGACTGCACGGTGTCGCGCGGGAACAGCGCCTGGTTCACGTGCAGGTTGGTCGGGTGCAGCGGCTTCTCGGTGCGGCGCGCCGACGCCATCAGCACGCCGATCTTCGCGAACGCCGCGCGCGCGACGTCGCCGCAGTTGTTCAGCGCCTTCTTCATATAGCGCAGGTAAGCGCCGCCGTGGCGCGCTTCATCGCGCGAGATCGTTTCGTAGATGTGCTTGATGACCGGCTCGGTGTGCCAGTCGGCCGCGCAGCGATACCAGTGGTTCAGGCGGATCTCGCCGCAGAAGTGCAGCATCAGCGTCTCGAGCGGCGGCGCCGGGTCGAACTCGAAGCGCACCGCGTGCAGTTCCTCTTCGGTCGGCACCATTTCCGGCCGGAAGCGGCGCAGGTATTCCATCAGCACGAGCGAATGCTTCTGCTCCTCGAAGAACCACACGCTCATGAACGCGGAAAAGTCGCTGTCGTGCTGGTTGTCGCGCAGGAACATTTCCGTCGCGGGCAGCGCCGACCATTCGGTGATCGCGTTCATCTTGATCGTCTTCGCCTGCTCGTCGGTGAGCAGCGAAGCGTCGAACTTGTCCCACGGAATGTCCTTCTCCATGTCCCAGCGGACAGCTTCGAGCGACCTGTAAAGTTCCGGATAAAGCATGGTGTTCATGATGGTCCCACCCCTGTTCTGCGCAATGCGACTTCTCTAAACGTGACTGTTGCCGCGCGGGCGCGCGAACGCGCTTTTTGCAGCCAAGACTGTAATTTTACGCGTGAATCCAGCCCCCGGACGCAGATTCCGCGTTCGGCAGCCGGGCGGCCGCGTAGCCGCCTTGAAGCACGCCGCGACCCCGCTCCGCTCGAACGGAACCGACCGCGCGTGCCTGATGTGGGGGCCGGCGCAGGCCGGCTCGGTGGCGAGCCCGCCCGGCGCCACGCGGTCCCCGGACGGGTTCCCGTGCGACCGCCGGACCGGCGGGCTGCTCGATATGGTGTATACGGCGGCGGCCATGATAGCACGCACACATGACGGTTCCGAGACGCGGAACCGGTCGCGGGCCGCCAACGGCGGTGCGGCGATCGGTCGCAGGCCCCGTCGCGAAAACGCAACCGAAATGTAAGCTGGGTCGCTTTCGGGCCTGCCCGGGCCTGTCGGTCAGACCCGTATTTCGCCTGTCGCGAGACCGCCTTCGGGCGGCGTGCCGGCCGCCGGCGCGCTGCCGCCGTCGGCCCGGGCGATCCAGTCCGCCAGCGTGTCGCGCTGCGCGCGCCCGTCGCGGTAGCCGAGTTCGATCAGTTCGCGCGTGAACGCCTCCTCGAACAACAGGTAGCTCGCGAACGACGCGCCGGCCGGCTGGCTGCCGCCGATCGCGCCGAGCAGCCCGCGCATCGTCGCCGGCATCTGCTTCAGGTGTTTCGCGGCGATCAATTCGATGCGCTCGGACGGCGCGATCGCGAGCACGTCGACGTGCCGCCAGCCACTGTCGACTTCGACCTGGTGCGGCAAATGCTCGATCATCCGGTTGATGTGCTCGATCCGCTCGATGTCCGAGCCGATCGAGTCGAGAAACACGCTCGCGAGCACCTGCTGGCCGATCTGCGCGGGCGTCGGGTAACCGCGCACCAGCCCCGAGCCGTTCGCGGCGGGAATTTCGGGCCGCGGATCGGCCGCGCCGACGACGACGATCCGGTCCGCGCCGAAGTGGATCGCCGGCGACAGCGGCGCGACCTGCCGGATCGACCCGTCGCCGAAGTATTCGATCTGGCCGTCGAGCACGAGCGGCACGGCCGGGAACACGAACGGAATGGCCGACGACGCGAGCAGGTGCGACGCCGACAGATCGACGAGCCGCGCGGTGCGCTGCGCGCGCCGCCATGCCTGGATCGGCTCGGCGGCCTGGTAGAAGGTCAGGTGCCGGCCGCTCGAATAGCTGAGCGCCGTCACCGACAGCGCATGCAGCAGGCGGGCCTCGAGCATCTGCTCGATCCGGTGGAAGCTCAGCTCGCGCTGCAGCAGGTGCGCGAGCGGCGCGTTGTCGAGCAGCCCGCGCGGCGAGCGGCGCGCCGCCCAGCCGAAGGTCATCGTCGCGAGCCAGCGTGCGCCCGCCGCGGCGATGCCGAGCCAGTCGGTGCGATACACGTAGTCCGCGCGCAGCGGCTCCCAGAATTCGAGCAGGCGCCGCACGCCGTGCGAAAAGTCGTCAGCATGGCTTGCGATCGACGTCGCATTGATCGCGCCGGCCGATGACCCGCAGACCACCGTGAACGGCACCGTCTGCCGGTTCGGATCGGCCTCGCGCGCGATTTCGGCCAGCGCCTTCAGCACGCCGACCTGATAGGCGGCGCGTGCGCCGCCTCCCATCAGCACGAGCGCGAGCCGCATGATCGACCTGCTATCCGGTTCGCATCACGTCGAGCGCTTCGGCGGACGCGTTTCGGGCGACGAAGCGGCTGCCGCGCGCGCCGCGGCCGAATCGGCCGGCTTCGCGCGCTTCGCGGCCGGCTTGCGCGGCGCGGCGGCCGCGGCCGGCGCGGGCTGTGCCGCCCGCGCGGCCGGTGCGGCCTGCTCGGGCGGTGCGGCGTCGTCCGGTGCCGCGGGCTGCGCCCCCGGCTGCGTCATCGCGAGGCTCGCGAGCTGGTTGAACTGCGCCTGCAGCAGGTTCCACCAGCCGGCCGGATCGAACGCCTGTTGCGCGGCGTCGCCAGCCGGCGGCGCGTCCGCGGCGGCGGCGTCCGGCGCTTGCTGCGCGTCGGCGCGCGGCGCGGACGCCGCTTGCGCGGCCGCAACCGCGGCCTCCTCGGCCGCCGACATCGAGCTTTGCGCGAACGCGCCGAACGCGCGCAGCGTCGCGAGCGTCGCGCGCTGCACCTCGAGTGCCTGGATCGCGGACTGCAGCATCCCGAGATTGAGCTTGAGCCATTGCTCGACCGCACGCAGATCGGTGATCCGCTTGTCGAGTTCCTCGACGCTCGTGAGCGGCGCCATCATGTCGGACATGCTCGACAGCGAAGGCGGCAGCCCCGACGCGGTGCCGGGAAACGACGCCATCCCGCCGAACGGCGTCATCCGCATCATGTCCCACATCCGGTCGAGCATGTCGGCAGGCTTGAAACCGGCAAAGCCGGCGAAAGGATTGGAGCCGGGGGCATCGGTCGTCATACGGGCGTCCTGGTTGACTGGGGGAGCGAAGCGGCCGGCACGGATCGAGCGGCCGCCTTCGGTTCGATCATAACGCGCGTCAGAACGGTGCGTCGCCGGGGAAGTCGGGCGGGCGCCGCTCGCGCAGCGAGCGGATGCCTTCCTGCACGTCGGGCCCGGAGAAGCCCATGAATTCGAGCGCGAGCGACGTATCGAACGTCGGCCCGGCGCTGCGCAGCCAGTTGTTCAGCGCGTACTTGGTCCAGCGGATCGCCGACTGCGATCCGTGCGCGAGCCGCTCCGCGACTTCGTACGCCTTCGGCAGCAGGTCGGCCGGCTCGACCGCGAGCGACACGAGGCCGATCCGCTCGGCCTCCTCGCCGCTCACCGGTTCGCACAGCAGCAGGTAGTACTTCGCCTTCGCCATCCCGCACAACAGCGGCCACACGATCGCCGCGTGATCGCCGGCCGCGACGCCGAGCCGCGTATGGCCATCGATGATGCGCGCGTCCTTCGCGGCGATCGAGATGTCGGCGAGCAGCCCGGCGACGAGCCCCGCGCCGACGGCCGGGCCGTGCATCGCGGACACGATCGGCTTGCTGCAGTTGATCACGTTGTAGACGAGGTCGCGCGCCTCGCGCCACACGCGCGCGCGCACGTCGAAGTCGTTCGCCATCGCCTCGACGAGCGCGAGATCGCCGCCCGCCGAAAAGCCCTTGCCCTCGCCGCGGATCACCGCGACGCGCGTGTCGGGATCGCGGTCGACGTCGCGCCAGATGTCGGCGAGCTCGCGATGCATGCGCTCGTTCGCAGTCGCGAGGCCGCTGCGGTTCGCGCCCTCGCCGCTCATCACGATGTCGAGCACGCCGTGATCGCGGCGTGTCACCTTCAGTGCTTCGTAACCGCCGTATGCGGCGAGATCGGCCATGCGCAGCTCCCGGGTTCTCGAGACGCCTGAAGCGCCTGAATCGAGTGTAGCCAAGCCCGCGCGGGCAAACATCAGGCGAAACCCGGCGCGCGGGCCGGGGCCGGGTTTCGCATCGACTGGCGCGTCTGCGTCAGGCCGCGCCGTCGGGCGGGGCGACCGCCTGCTCGATCGCGCCGAAGATCGACTTGCCGGCCGCATCGAACATCTCGATGCGCACGGTGTCGCCGTAGCGCATGAATTCGGTCTGCGGCGCGCCGTGCTCGATCGTCTCGAGGCAGCGCTTCTCGGCGATGCAGCAGTAGCCGCGCTTCGCGTCCTTGTTCGACACCGTGCCCGAGCCGACGATCGAGCCGGCACGCAGGTTACGCGTCTTCGCCGCGTGCGCGATCAGCTGGCCGAAGTGGAACACCATGTCGGTGCCCGCGTCGGGCTGTCCGACCTTCCTGCCGTTCCAGTGGACGACCATCGGCCGGTGCACGCGGCCTTCGCGCCATTCGTCGCCGAGCTCGTCGAGCGTCACCGCGACCGGTGCGAACGCGGTGGCCGGCTTGCTCTGGAAGAAGCCGAAGCCCTTCGCGAGTTCGGCCGGAATCAGGTTGCGCAGCGACACGTCGTTCACGAGCGTGACGAGCCGCACGGCCTTCAGCGCGTCGTCCGGCGACGCGCTCATCGGCACGTCGCCGGTGATCACCGCGACTTCGGCCTCGAAGTCGATGCCCCATTCCTCGGACGGACACACGATGTCGTCGCGCGCGCCGAGGAAATCGTCGCTGCCGCCCTGGTACATCAGCGGATCGGTCCAGAACTCCGGCGGCATCTCGGCGCCGCGCGCGCGCCGCACGAGCTCGACGTGGTTCACGTACGCGGAGCCGTCGGCCCACTGGAACGCGCGCGGCAGCGGCGCCATGCAGTTCGCCGGATCGAACGCGAACGCGTTGCGTGCGCGGCCGTGGTTCAGCGCGTCGTAAAGGTCGCGCAGTTGCGGCGCGTAGAACGCCCAGTCGTCGAGGACGCGCTGCAGCGTCGGTGCGACCGCATCGGCGATCGCCGCGGTGTGCAGGTCGCGCGACACGACGATCAGCTGGCCGTCGCGCGTGCCGTCCTTCAGCGATGCAAGTTTCATGGGGTATCTGCCGTTTTAGTGACGATGGAGGGAATCTATTTTACGATGGTGAATCCGTGCGGCGCGCCACGATCGTGCACGCCGTTTTCATCCCGACCCTTGCCGCCTTGTCGCGCCCCCGTTGCCCATGCCTGCCAGCCCGCTTCCCGACGACGATCCCGCCGATTCCGACACCGACGACACCGGCGCCGGCGAGCACGGTGAAGGCGGCGAGAAGCTCCGTTCCGGCATCCAGTCGATCGAGGTCGGCTTCCGCCTGCTCGATGTGCTGACGAGCGAGCCGCGCGCGATGATGCTGCGCGACCTCGCGCAGCGCGCGGGCATGAGCCCGGCGAAGGCGCACCGCTACCTGGTCAGCTTCTCGCGGCTCGGCGTCGTGTCGCAGGATCCCGTGTCGGGCCGCTACGAGCTCGGCGGCTTCGCGCTGCAGATGGGGCTCGCGCGGCTCGCGCGCGTCGACGGCGTGAAACTCGCGCGGATCGCGCTGACCGAGTTGCGCGACCGCGTCGACCAGACGGTCGGCATCGCGGTGTGGGGCAACCAGGGGCCGACGATCGTGCACTGGATGGAATCGAGCCATCCCGCGAAGGCGTCGCTGAAGCTCGGCGACGTGATGCCGCTGCTCGGCTCCGCGACGGGCCTGCTGTTCGCCGCGTACCTGCCGCGCAGCAAGACTGCGGCGATGCTCGAACGCGAACTCGCCGACACGCGCCGCTCGCCGCATCACGGCGGGCCGCGCACGCTCGACGAGGTCGAGGCGGTGCTCGCCGACGTGCGTGCGCATCAGGCCGCGCGCGTCGAAGGGATGCTGCTGCCGACGATCCATGCGTTCTGCATGCCGGTGTTCGACGCGGTCGGCGAACTCGCGCTCGCGATCGTCGCGCTCGGCCAGGAAGGCATGTTCGACATCGCGTGGGGCGGCGAAATCGACACCGCGCTGCGTGCCTGCGCGCAGAAACTGTCTTACGAACTCGGCTATAGTCCGGACGCGCGCGACGCCTGACACGCCGGGCGCGCGACACCCGTGCGACACCCGCGCGATATACCGCGAACGCGCGGCGCATCCGGCGGTCCGACGGCTGTGACGCGCGCTGCGCGCCGCGACCGCCCCAACCCTGTACCGTTTCGCCGATGCCGCCTGCCGACACCCGTCCTCGTCACGCCCCGCCCCGCCGCTGGCTGCGCGTGGGCATCGCGCTCGTGGTCGTGCTGGTGCTGCACGCGCTCGCGGCCTTGTGGCTGACGCGCAGCCGCGACGCGTTCACGCCGCCCGCGCCCGCCGCGATACCGGTGCAGATCGAATTGCTGAAGCCGCAACCGATCGAGCGCCAGCCTGCGCCCAAGCCGGCCGAACATCCGATAGAACATCCGGCCGAGCAGGCGCCGGCGAAACCGGCTCCCGCCACGCCGAAGCCTGCACCGAAGGCCGCGCCGTCGCCCGAGCCGGTCCTCACGTCGACGCAGACGGCCGAGCACGGCGAGCCGCCGCCGGCCGCCGCCTCCGCCGCGAGCGGCACGACAGGCGCATCGGGCACGCACGCGGCATCGTCCGGCGGTGCCGCCAGTGCCGCGACGCCGGGCCCCGCGACGAGCGGCGTGAAGTTCGCGGCGCCGCCGCCCGGCGACCTGCAGTACGACACGTTCTACAACGGGATGCAGAACATGATCGGCACGATCCACTGGCGCACCGACGGGCGCACCTACGATCTGTCGGTGTCGATGCCGGTGCCGTTCGTCGGCCCGTTCTCCTACCGCAGCGAAGGCCGCATCGACGCGTTCGGCGTCGCGCCCGACCGCTATGTCGAGAAGCGCGGCAAGCGGCCCGAGGACATCGCGATCTTCAACCGCGAGATCCGCCAGGTGGTCTTCACGCGCACGCCGAACAACGCGCCGCTGCCCGACGGCGTGCAGGATCGCTTCAGCATGCTGATGCAGCTGTCGGGGCTCGTGCGCGGCAATCCGGCCACGTACAAGCCGGGCGTCACGCAACAGTTCTTCGTGATCGACAACAACAGCGGCGAGACCTGGCCGATCACGGTGATCGGCGACGAGGACGTGCAGACGCAGGCCGGCATCATCCGGGCACGCCATTTCATGCGGCTGCCACGCCGCGACGGCGACACGCGCCGCATCGACATGTGGCTCGCGCCGTCGCTCGACTGGCTGCCCGCGAGGCTCGTACAATCGGAACCGAACGGTTCGCAGATCGAGCTGCTGTGGCACGGCCGGCTCGCCCCGCCGGATGCACCGACCGCCGGCGCGACGCAAGGCGCAACGAAGGAAGGCGCAACCAACGCGCCTGCCAGCGCACCGGCCGCGGAGCCGGCACCACCCGCGCCGCAGCCCGCCGTGCAACCGCCCGCGCCAGCGTCTGCACCGCCGGCCTCGGCGCCGGCCGCGCCGTGACGATCGACCAATCGGCAATTTCGACCGATTAAAGGACTTGCCGAAATGGCCGATGACACTCTTTAACAACTATTTCAGTCCACCGGATCACAATAAGAAACGTTTGATAGACATTGGTTTCTAACCGATACACCCCACGCAAACGGGAGAACGGGGTGTGCAGCGCAAGCCCCTTGAAACCGGCACAGCCCGCCCCACCTACGGGACAACAAGGCCAGATGCCACTGCGAAGAGGAGTGCCGCCATGCAAATGATCTACAACAGCCCCAACTACTGCGTCGTCGAATTTGCGCCGCAGGCCGGCCACCATCTGATGAATGCCGGCGGATACGAAATCGTCGACAAGAACGCCCAGCGCGAGATCTTCATCGACGGCGAGCTTGCCGAGCGATTCCGCGCGCACGTGAAACAGCTGATCGAGGATGAACCGTCGCTCGACGAAGTGGACGAATTCCTCGGACAGTTCGACAGCTTGATGATGATGCCCGTCGTCCTGCACTGACGACCCGCGGCCCGGCGCATCGCCGGGCCATTCGCCGCACTGAAGCGGCGCCGCGAGCACTCCGATCCAAGCCCCCGTCCGGTTCGCCGGGCGGGGGTTTTCGTTTGATGCGGCCGGTGCGCGACCCGCATACGGGTACGCACGTTCATTGCGCGCAGACCACACGCACGCAGGCATCGGGCCCGCACCGTTGCCTGCACCACGACCGTGCGCGCCACCCGCATGCCGCGCCGGCCGGCTGCGCGCCGCGCGAGGCCGGGCGGCGCCCCGGCGCACCGGCTACAATGACGGTTTTCCCGTCTTCGCCGGTCTCTCGCCCATGTCTGCGACTCCTCTCGCCGCTTCCACCCCGCTCGACGCGCCCTACACGCGTGGCGCCGCACTGCCCGCGCTGCTGAAATCGCGCATCCTGATCCTCGACGGCGCGATGGGCACGATGATCCAGCGCTACAAGCTCGACGAGGCCGCGTATCGCGGCGAGCGCTTCAAGGATTTCCCGCGCGACATCAAGGGCAACAACGAACTGCTGTCGCTCACGCAGCCGCAGATCATCAGCGAGATCCACGACCAGTACTTCGCCGCCGGCGCGGACATCGTCGAAACCAACACCTTCGGCGCGACGACGGTCGCTCAGGCCGACTACGGGATGGAAGACCTCGTCGTCGAGATGAACGTCGAATCGGCGCGGCTCGCGCGCGAATCGGCGGCCCGCTACGCGACGCCCGACAAACCGCGCTTCGTCGCGGGCGCGATCGGGCCGACGCCGAAGACGGCGAGCATCTCGCCGGACGTCAACGACCCGGGCGCGCGCAACGTCACGTTCGACGAGCTGCGCGACGCGTATTACCAGCAGGCGAAGGCGTTGCTCGACGGCGGCGTCGACCTGTTCCTCGTCGAGACGATCTTCGACACGCTGAACGCGAAGGCCGCCCTCTTCGCGCTCGACGAACTGTTCGAAGACACCGGCGAGCGCCTGCCGATCATGATCTCGGGCACCGTGACCGACGCATCGGGCCGCATCCTGTCGGGCCAGACGGTCGAGGCGTTCTGGAATTCGCTGCGCCACGCGAAGCCGCTCACGTTCGGCCTGAACTGCGCGCTCGGCGCGGCGCTGATGCGCCCGTACATCGCCGAGCTCGCGAAGCTGTGCGACACCTACGTGTCGTGCTACCCGAACGCGGGCCTGCCGAACCCGATGAGCGACACCGGCTTCGACGAGACGCCGGACGTCACGTCGGGCCTCCTGAAGGAATTCGCGCAGGCCGGGCTCGTGAATCTCGCGGGCGGCTGCTGCGGCACGACCCCCGAACACATCGCCGAAATCGCGAAGGCGCTTGCCGACGTGAAGCCGCGCCGCTGGCCGAACCAGTACAGCGACAACGCCTGACCCGACCGCCCCACGTCCTTCATCAAAAGAATTCGCACCGCCATGACCGATCACATGATGCGCCTTGCCGGCCTCGAGCCGTTCAACGTCACGTCCGGAACGCTCTTCATCAACGTCGGTGAACGCACCAACGTCACCGGCTCGAAGGCATTCGCGCGGATGATCCTCAACGGCCAGTTCGACGAGGCGCTCGCGGTCGCGCGCCAGCAGGTCGAGAACGGCGCGCAGGTGATCGACATCAACATGGACGAGGCGATGCTCGATTCGAAGGCGGCGATGGTGCGCTTCCTGAACCTGATCGCGTCCGAGCCGGACATTGCGCGCGTGCCGATCATGATCGACTCGTCGAAGTGGGAAGTCATCGAAGCCGGCCTCAAGTGCGTGCAGGGCAAGGCGATCGTGAACTCGATCTCGCTGAAGGAAGGCGAGGACGCGTTCCGCCGCCACGCGAACCTGATCCGCCGCTACGGCGCAGCCGCGGTCGTGATGGCGTTCGACGAAACCGGCCAGGCCGACACGTACGCACGCAAGACCGAGATCTGCAAGCGCTCGTACGACTTCCTCGTGAACGAAGTCGGCTTCCCGCCGGAAGACATCATCTTCGATCCGAACATCTTCGCGGTCGCGACCGGCATCGAGGAGCACAACAACTACGCGGTCGACTTCATCGAGGCGACCCGCTGGATCAAGCAGAACCTGCCGTACGCGAAGGTGAGCGGCGGCGTGTCGAACGTGTCGTTCTCGTTCCGCGGCAACGACCCGGTGCGCGAGGCGATCCACACCGTGTTCCTGTATCACGCGATCCAGGCGGGCATGGACATGGGTATCGTGAACGCAGGCCAGCTCGGCGTGTACGCCGATCTCGACCCGGAGCTGCGCGAGCGCGTCGAGGACGTGATCCTGAACCGCCGCGACGATTCGACCGACCGCCTGCTCGAGATCGCCGACAAGTTCAAGGCGGGCGGCGCGAAGAAGGAAGAGAACCTCGAGTGGCGCAACCAGCCGGTCGAGAAGCGGCTCTCGCATGCGCTCGTGCACGGCATCACGAACTTCATCGTCGAGGATACCGAGGAAGTCCGCGCGAAGATCGCCGCGGCCGGCGGCCGTCCGATCAACGTGATCGAAGGCCCGCTGATGGACGGGATGAACATCGTCGGCGACCTGTTCGGCCAGGGCAAGATGTTCCTGCCGCAGGTCGTGAAATCGGCGCGCGTGATGAAGCAGGCCGTCGCGCACCTGATCCCGTTCATCGAGGAAGAAAAGCGGCTGCTCGCGGAAGCGGGCGGCGACGTGCGCGCGAAAGGCAAGATCGTCATCGCGACCGTGAAGGGCGACGTGCACGACATCGGCAAGAACATCGTGTCGGTCGTGCTCCAGTGCAACAACTTCGAAGTGGTCAACATGGGCGTGATGGTCCCGTGCAACGAGATCCTCGCGAAGGCGAAGGTCGAGGGCGCGGACATCATCGGGCTGTCGGGCCTCATCACGCCGAGCCTCGAGGAAATGGCGTACGTCGCGTCCGAGATGCAGCGCGACGACTATTTCCGCGTGAAGAAGATCCCGCTGCTGATCGGCGGCGCGACGACCTCGCGCGTGCACACGGCCGTGAAGATCGCGCCGCACTACGAAGGCCCGGTCGTCTACGTGCCGGACGCGTCGCGCTCGGTGTCGGTCGCGTCGAACCTGCTGTCGGACGAAGGCGCGGCGAAGTACCTCGACGAACTGAAGTCCGATTACGACCGGATCCGCGACCAGCACGCGAACCGCAAGGCGCAGCCGATGGTCACGCTCGAGCAGGCGCGCGCGAACAAGACGAAGATCGACTGGGCGGGCTACCAGCCCGTGAAGCCGAAGTTCATCGGCCGCCGCGTGTTCAGGAATTACGACCTGAACGAACTCGCGAACTACATCGACTGGGGCCCGTTCTTCCAGACCTGGGATCTCGCGGGCCCGTACCCGGCGATCCTGAACGACGAGATCGTCGGCGAATCGGCGCGGCGCGTGTTCTCCGACGCGAAGTCGATGCTTGCGCGCCTGATCCAGGGCCGCTGGCTGACCGCGAACGGCGTGATCTCGCTGCTGCCGGCGAACACGGTCAACGACGACGACATCGAGATCTACACCGACGAATCGCGCTCGGAAGTGCTGATGACGTGGCGCAACCTGCGCCAGCAGAGCGTGCGTCCGGTGGTCGACGGCGTGATGCGCCCGAACCGCTCGCTCGCCGACTTCATCGCGCCGAAGGAATCGGGCGTCGCCGACTACATCGGCATGTTCGCGGTGACGGCCGGCCTCGGCGTCGACGTGAAGGAAAAGCAGTTCGAAGCCGACCACGACGACTACAGCGCGATCATGCTGAAGGCGCTCGCCGACCGCTTCGCGGAAGCGTTCGCCGAAGCGATGCACGCGCGCGTGCGCCGCGAGCTGTGGGGCTACGCGAGCGGCGAGACGCTCGACAACGACGCGCTGATCGCCGAAAAGTACGCGGGCATCCGCCCGGCGCCCGGCTACCCGGCCTGCCCCGACCACCTCGTGAAACGCGACATGTTCGCCGCGCTGCACGCGGACGAAATCGGGATGAGCGTGACCGATTCGCTGGCGATGCTGCCGGCGGCGAGCGTGTCGGGCTTCTACCTCGCGCATCCGGACAGCCGCTACTTCTCGGTCGGCAAAATCGGGCAGGATCAGCTCGACGACTACGCGCAACGGATGCAGCTGTCGCTCGACGACGCGCGCCGCGCGCTCGCGCCGCAGCTTTAACCGCATCGACCGCGGCGCCATCCGCGGCTTCCATCGCCACGCGCCCCGATCAAGGGGCGCGTCGCACAACGACATGATTCATCAGGACACCTAATCTCGATAACCGGAAGCGAAGTCGCGATAACGCCAAGCCTCGGGGCTCGCGCGCGTGGGCGGCACGGCACCCTTCTCCCAAAATCGTTCCCGCATGCCGACCTTCGAAATCCGGATCACCGAAACGCCAGCTGACAGCGCGAGTTCGTTCCCGCCGACGATCTACCGCGGCGAGCGCTGGGATCTGAGCCATTTGCGCCCGCTGACGTTCATCTGCGATCTGGAAACCGGATTCGACGTGACGGTCCTGGTGCTGTTCTCGTGCCACTGCTTTACGCGCAGCTTCAAATGGGACCAGCGTGATCGCGACGCGATCCCGGATGACGAAATCTACGACGACGGCCGCGAGACACGTGTGCTGTGCGCCGACCGGTATCACGCGTCGCGACGACTGTTGCGCGACGTGATCGTCGGGCTGCCGGCACGCCGGATCGTCGTCGCGGACGAACGGCAACCCAATTTCGTCACGGTGGAAACGGTGTTGTCGGACGGCACGCAGCGCGTGTACGCGGTGTTTTTCGAGGTGTCGAAGGATCGGGCGAGAAAGCGCAGGCTTGTCCTGCGGGTCCAATCCGCCTATCTGCTGGAGGGCGACCTGACGAAACGCCAGCGGGACGCCCGGAAGGTGGCGTTGCGCACCTTGCTGCGCGCGAGCCTGGAAGGCCGGAAGATTCGTGCGTAGAAAAACCAACGGCCGCCTTTCGGCAGCCGTCGCATGCGGGATTCTCTTTTCGTCCATCGACGAAATACCCACTCCAGGTGGGACCCGGTTGCCCGGGCGGCACTATGTTTTCGCACCCGCTTTCACATAATCTTGCGTTGAATTATAAGGAATTTCCCTTGCCGGTCAAGGCGAGCGGCCAGCCGCCCGGCCCGGATTTCATCAGACAAAAGAAAAGCCTGCATCGAGCAGGCTCGTGGTTGCCTTGCCGACCTCGCGATCCGCGTCGGCCGGACTACGGAGTTCAGAAGCCCCAATGCACGTCGGCCTGACCGGCCTTCGCTTCGCGCAGCATCGTCAGGAACGGTGCGACGCGCTGCGCCAGGCTCGGCGGCACTTCGTGGTGCGCGTGGTCGTCTTCGTCCTCGTGGAAATGGCCGGCGTGCTCGGCACGCTCCTGCTTCGCCTGCGCGACCGCGCCTTCCAGCTTCGCGATCGCGTGGTCCAGTTCGTCGTGCGTAATGACACCGCGTTCGCCCAATTGCTTGCCGACGAGGCCCAGCACGTATACGGCGAAATCCTTCAGCACGTCGAGATCCTGTGCCGCCTTGCTCTTGAACGTAATCATGACTATTCCCTTTTCATCTTGTTGTGCCTGCGCGGCGCGGTTGGGGGACGCCGGCAGGCCGGCGTCCGGCCTCGCGGACGCGGGGCGCCTGAGCGGCATATTAGCACCTGTTAAAATTCTGCGATCCCTGAAACGCGCGCTTAAAAAGCGCGCCGGCCGGCCGGCGTTTCCGGCCGCCACCAACGAAGCCTTCTACCAGCATGCTGCCAGCTCACAAACAGACCCTCGAAGCCCTGCTCGCGGATAGCGTCACGCAGGTCGCACACGCGCTGAAAGGCGCCGACGCAGCGTTCGTCGCCCCGGCCATCACGCTCGAGCGCCCGAAGGTCGCCGCGCACGGCGACGTCGCGTGCAACGTCGCGATGCAGCTCGCCAAGCCGCTCGGCACGAACCCGCGCCAGCTCGCCGAGCAGATCGTCGCCGCGCTGACGGCCCAGCCGACCGCGCAAGGGCTCGTCGACGCGGCCGAAATCGCCGGCCCCGGCTTCATCAACCTGCGCCTGACGGCCGCCGCGAAGCAGGCGGTGATCGCCGCCGTGTTCGACCAGGGCCGCGCGTTCGGCACGTCGGATCGCGAAAAGGGCAAGCAGGTGCTGCTCGAATTCGTGTCGGCCAACCCGACCGGCCCGCTGCACGTCGGCCACGGCCGCCAGGCGGCACTCGGCGACGTGCTCGCGAACGTGATCGCGAGCCAGGGCTACGCGGTGCACCGCGAGTTCTACTACAACGACGCCGGCGTGCAGATCGGCAACCTCGCGATCTCGACGCAGGCGCGCGCGCGCGGCCTGAAGCCGGGCGACGCGGGCTGGCCGGAAGCCGCGTACAACGGCGAATACATCGCCGACATCGCACGCGACTACCTGAACCGCGAGACGGTTGCCGCGAAGGACGGCGAGCCGGTCACCGGCGCGGGCGACATCGACGATCTCGACGCGATCCGCAAGTTCGCGGTCGCGTACCTGCGTCACGAGCAGGACATGGACCTGCAGGCGTTCGGCGTGAAATTCGACCAGTACTACCTCGAGTCGTCGCTGTACAGCGAAGGCCGGGTCGAGAAGACGGTCGACGCGCTGATCAAGGCCGGCATGACCTACGAGCAGGACGGCGCGCTGTGGCTGCGCACGACCGACGAGGGCGACGACAAGGATCGCGTGATGCGCAAGACCGACGGCACGTATACGTACTTCGTGCCGGACGTCGCGTACCACGTGACGAAGTGGGAGCGCGGCTTCTCGAAGGTGATCAACATCCAGGGTTCGGACCACCACGGCACGATCGCGCGCGTGCGCGCGGGCTTGCAGGGCCTGCACATCGGTATCCCGAAGGGCTATCCCGACTACGTGCTGCACAAGATGGTCACCGTGATGCGCGACGGCCAGGAAGTGAAGCTGTCGAAGCGCGCGGGCAGCTACGTGACGGTGCGCGACCTGATCGAATGGTCGGGCGGCGCGACGCCGGGCCAGGAAGCAGCCCCCGACCTGATCGACGAGGCGACCATCACGCGCGGCCGCGACGCGGTCCGTTTCTTCCTGATCTCCCGCAAGGCCGACACCGAATTCGTGTTCGACATCGACCTCGCGCTGAAACAGAACGACGAGAACCCGGTCTATTACGTCCAGTACGCGCATGCGCGGATCTGCTCGGTGCTCAACGAACTGAAGTCCCGCTACAACGTCGACGCGGCGCAGTTGCCGGGTGCCGACCTGTCGCAGCTCACGAGCCCGCAGGCCGTGTCGCTGATGCAGAAGCTCGCCGAGTATCCGGACATGCTCACGCACGCGGCGAACGAACTGGCGCCGCACGCGGTCGCGTTCTATCTGCGCGATCTCGCTGGTGAATTCCACTCGTTCTACAATGCGGAGCGCGTGCTGGTCGACGACGAAGCGCCGCGCAACGCGCGCGCCGCGCTCCTCGCCGCGACCCGGCAAGTGCTCGAGAACGGCCTGGCGGTGCTCGGCGTGTCCGCGCCCGCCAAGATGTAAGGCGGCCCGGACCGGGCAGCGAATGGCTGCGGCAGGCGCGCCTGCGACGGGAGCACCCGCCGCCGGATGCCCGTCGCAGCCTTTTCACGATTCTTTTTGCAGGTGACTCAAGCAATGGCACAACCACGCCGAACTTCGAAGCAATCGAAACAAGCCGGAGGGACATTTCTTGGAATCGTGCTGGGCCTGATCGTCGGCCTCGCGATCGCGGTGGTGGTGGCGCTCTACATCACGCGGTCGCCGTCGCCGTTCGTGTCGAAGGTCGCGCCGCCGCCGGCCGACAACGCCGCGAGCCAGCCGCAGCAGTTCGACCCGAACCGCGCGCTGCAAGGCAAGACGCCCGGCCAGCCGGTGCCGCAGGCCGCGCAATCCGCGCCGCCCAACACCGCGCCGGGCCAGGCCGCGAACCAGACCCAGGGCGGCCTGCTGCCCGAACCGCAGATCGTCGAAGTGCCGCCGTCGGGCAACACGAACGGCTCCGGCAACACCAGCGGCTCGAGCAACACCACCGCATCGAACAACGCGTCGTCGGGCAACGGCGTCGCCGTCGCGCCGAAGCCGGCCGACAACCCGCCGCCGCCGAAGAAGACGCAACAGGCGCAGCAACAGCAGCAACAGCAGCAGCAAGGCGGCGAGGACGACCTCGCGCGCTTCGCCGCGCAGAAGCAGGCGCAGCAGGCTGCCGCGCAGAAACAGCAGCAACAGCAACTGGCCGCGAACACGCCGAAGCCGGCGCCGTCCGCGACGTCCGCCGCGGCAGCGAAGCCGCCGACCGCAAGCGACGCGAACACCGGCTACTTCCTGCAGGTCGGTGCGTACAAGACGGAAGGCGACGCCGAGCAGCAGCGCGCGCGGCTGGGCTTCCAGGGCTTCGAGTCGAAGGTGTCGAAGCGCGATGTCAGCGGCGTGACCTATTTCCGCGTGCGCGTCGGCCCGTTCTCGAAATTCGAGGATATGAACTCGGCCCGCCAGCGCCTGTCCGATGCAGGTGTCGACACGGCGGTGATCCGTTTCACGAAGCAGTAAGCAACCGGCCGCGCCCACGCAGAACCCGTTACGTTTCGTAACCCGAGCAACTGATTCGACGTCCACAACATGAAAAAACTGCTTAGCACGCTCCTTCTGTCCCTCGGCCTGGCCGCAGCCGGCTTCGCCCAGGCTTCGCCCGCGGCACCGGTGTCCGGCAAGGACTTCGAGGTGATGAAGTCGCCGCAGCCGGTGTCCGCGCCGGCCGGCAAGGTCGAAGTCATCGAGTTCTTCTGGTACGGCTGCCCGCACTGCTACGAATTCGAGCCGACCGTCGAGGCCTGGGTGAAGAAGCAGGGCAACAACATCGACTTCAAGCGCGTGCCGGTCGCCTTCCGCGACGATTTCCTCCCGCACTCGAAGCTGTTCTACGCGGTGTCGGCGCTCGGCATTTCGGAGAAGGTCACGCCGGCGATCTTCAACGCGATCCACAAGCAGAAGAACTACCTGCTGACGCCGCAGGCACAGGCCGACTTCCTGGCGACGCAGGGCGTCGACAAGAAGCAGTTCATGGACGCGTACAACTCGTTCAGCGTGCAGGGCCAGGTGAAGCAGTCGGCCGAGCTGCTGAAGAACTACGCGATCGACGGCGTGCCGACGATCGTGGTCCAGGGCAAGTACAAGACGGGCCCGGCTTACACGAACAGCATCCCGGGTACCGCGCAGGTGCTCGACTACCTCGTGAAGCAGGTTCAGGACAAGAAGCTCTGATCCCCGCCCGCGCGCCGGCATGACTACTCCGCTGAAGGTCTTCATCACCGGCGCGTCGAGCGGGCTCGGCCTCGCGATGGCCGAGGAATACGCCCGCCAGGGCGCCACGCTCGCCCTCGTCGCGCGCCGCACCGATGCCCTCGATGCGTTCGCGCGACGCTTTCCCAAGCTGTCCGTCTCCGTCTATTCCGCCGACGTGCGCGACGCCGACGCGCTCGCGACGGCCGCCGCGTCGTTCATCGCCGCGCACGGCTGCCCCGACGTCGTGATCGCGAACGCGGGCATCAGCCAGGGCGCCGTCACGGGCCAGGGCGATCTCGCCACGTTCCGCAACGTGATGGACATCAACTACTACGGGATGGTCGCGACGTTCGAGCCGTTCGTCGGCCCGATGACGGCCGCGCGCCACGGCACGCTGGTCGGCGTCGCGAGCGTCGCCGGCGTGCGCGGCCTGCCCGGGTCCGGCGCGTACAGCGCGTCCAAATCGGCCGCGATCAAGTATCTCGAGGCGCTGCGCGTCGAACTGCGCCCGGCCGGTGTCGGCGTCGTGACGATCGCGCCCGGCTACATCCGCACGCCGATGACCGCGCACAACCCGTACCGGATGCCGTTCCTGATGGACGCCGACCGCTTCGCGGCCCGCGCCGCGCGCGCGATCGCGCGGCAGCACGCGTTCCGCGTGATTCCGTGGCAGATGGGCGTCGTCGCGAAGGTGCTGCACGTGCTGCCGCGCTGGCTCTACGACCGCCTGTTCGAGAAGGCACCACGCAAGCCGAAGGCCGGCGCGCATTGAGTGCGGCGCCAACGTCGCACGCACCGCTCCTCCTTCCACACGACTCGCCGCAGCCGGCGCGGCGATTCTGCCGATTCTGGTGATTCGGTGATTCGGTGATTCGGTGATTCGGTGATTCGGCGATTCGGCGATTCGGCGATTCGGCGATTCGGCGATTCGGTGATCCAGCCGATTCGCGTCGATCGGCACCGATCCTCGCCGATCCGCTTTGGCCTGCGCTCTCCCCGCCCCCCATCTCGGCCGCCGGTCGTTCGCCGTCGCGCCTGTCTCATCCCCCCGCCGCTGCGCCGCCCCAGCACGCATTCCGTCGCGAACGCAGCCGTTTCTCGCTCAATTCGCTGCGTTCCGGCGCCTTTTTTCACGCACCGCGCGCTTTGACGGTATGCTATCCGCCAGCCGCGCCGGCCCCGCCTGTTACCGGGCCACGCCCGCATTCCGACACCCAGCAAAAATCACAAGCAACGTGGGAGAACCTATGCACGTCAAGCTGTTCGCCGCGGCCGCCGTCGCCGCCGCCCTCGCCGCCCCCGGCCTCGCCGCCGCCAAGCCGCTCACCGTCTGCACGGAATCGAGCCCGGACGGCTTCGACGTCGTGCAGTACAACTCGCTCGTCACGACCAACGCATCGGCCGACGTGATCTTCAACACGCTCGTGTCGTACGACGAAGCCGCGAAGAAGGTCGTGCCCGCGCTCGCCGAAAAATGGGAAGCGAGCGCCGACGGCCTCACGTACACGTTCCATCTGCGCCCGAACGTCGCGTTCCAGACCACCGACTACTTCAAGCCGGGCCGCCCGCTGAACGCGGACGACGTCGTGTTCACGTTCTCGCGGATGCTCGACGATGCGAACCCGTGGCACAAGGTGGCCGGCGCGAGCGGCTTCCCACACGCGCAGTCGATGGGCCTCGTGAAACTCGTGAAGTCAGTCACGAAGGTCGACGACAACACGGTGAAGTTCGTGCTGAACGAGCCGAACGCGACGTTCGTGCCGATCCTGACGATGGGCTTCGCGTCGATCTACTCGGCCGAATACGCGGACCAGCTGCTGAAGGCCGGCAAGCAGGCCGACCTGAACGCGAAGCCGATCGGCACCGGCCCGTTCGTGCTGAAGAGCTACACGAAGGACGCGCTGATCCGCTACGACGTGAACCCGGCCTACTGGGGCGCGAAGCCGAAGGTCGACCGGCTGATCTACGCGATCACGCCCGACCCGTCGGTGCGCATGCAGAAGGTGAAGGCCGGCGAATGCCAGATCGCGCTGTCGCCGAAACCGCAGGACGTGCTCGCCGCGAAGGGCGAAGGCGCGCTGAAGGTCGTGCAGACGCCCGCGTTCATGACCGCGTTCGTCGCGCTGAACACGCAGAAGAAGCCGCTCGACAACGACAAGGTGCGCGAGGCGCTGAACCTCGCGTTCGATCGCGCGACCTACCTGAAGGTGGTGTTCGACAACACGGCGACGGCCGCGAACAACCCGTATCCGCCGAACACGTGGAGCTACGCGAAGGACGTCGCGCCGTATGCGTACGATCCCGCGAAGGCGAAGCAGCTGCTCGCGTCGGCCGGTTTCCCGAACGGCTTCTCGACGACGATCTGGACGCGCCCGACCGGCAGCGTGCTGAACCCGAACCCGAAGGCCGGCGCGGAACTGCTGCAGGCCGACCTCGCGAAGATCGGCGTGAAGGCCGAGGTGAAGGTGATCGAGTGGGGCGAGCTGATCAAGCAGGCGAAGCTCGGCCAGCATGACATGCTGTTCATGGGCTGGGCCGGCGACAACGGCGATCCGGACAACTACCTGTCGCCGCTGTTCAGCTGCAACGCGGTGAAGTCGGGCATCAACTTCGCGCGCTTCTGCGACGCGCAGCTCGACAAGCTGATCGCCGACGGCAAGTCGACCGCCGACCAGGGCAAGCGCGCGAAGCTGTACGAATCGGCGCAGAAGATCATCCATGACGAGGCGCTGTGGATTCCGCTCGGCTACCCGACCGCGGCCGCGCTCACGCGTGCGAACGTGAGCGGCTATCACGTCAGCCCGTTCGGCCGGCAGAACTTCGCGGCAGTCGCCGTGCAGTAACCGCGCGTGGCGCGCAAGCGACGGCGCCCCGGCCCGTCGCTTGCGGCCCGCGCGCCGCGCTTGCTACACTGCGCGCTCATTCCTCATACCGGACGCCAGCCGAAGTGAACAACTAAGCCTTCCCAAAAATGTTTTCGCCGCCGTGCCTCGCACGCCGCGCGCGAAGGGTTTCACGCATTTTCGGAGGTGCTTATGGCTGCTGCCACGCCGACCGGCGCGCTCGTCGCGCTTCATCACGTTTCCTTCCGCTTCGACGACGGCGTCACGCTGTTCGATTCGCTCGACCTGACCATCGACCGCACGCCGACGGGCATCGTCGGCCGCAACGGCGCCGGCAAGAGCCTGCTCGCGCAACTGATCGCCGGCAAGCGCACGCCGAGCGCGGGCGCGATCGACCGGCAGACGTCGGTCGCCTACGTCGCGCAGCAGCACGACGACGCACCGGCCGGCACGCAGACCGTCGCGGCCATCGCCGCGCTCGATGCGCCGCTCGCGGCCCTCGCGCGCCTCGCGGACGGCCGCGCGAGCGCACACGACTTCGACCTGATCGGCGATCGCTGGGACCTCGCCGAGCGGCTGCGCGCGGCGCTCGACGCAGCCGGCCTGCACGACGTGCGCGCCGATACACCGGCACATGCGTTGAGCGGCGGCGAGATGGCGCGCGTCGCGCTGATCGGCGCGTTGCTGTCGGAGGCCGGGCTGCTGGTGCTCGACGAACCGACCAACCACCTCGACGCGCCAGGCCGCGCGTGGCTGCTCACGGCGCTCGACGGCTGGCGCGGCGGCGTCGTGATCGTCAGCCATGACCGCGCGCTGCTCGCGCACGTGCAGCGCATCGTCGAGCTGACGCCGCACGGCGTGCGTACTTACGGCGGCAACTACGCGCTGTATCGCGCGCAACGCGACGCGGAACAGGATGCCGCGCAGGCCGCGCTCGAGCATGCGCGCACCGAGCGCGGGCGCGCCAGGCGCCGGCTCGAACAGGAACACGACACGATCCAGCGCCACGCGGCCGGCTCGCTGCGCGATGCGAAGACGGCCAACCTGTCGTCGGGCGCGAAGCAGCGGCGCAAGGGCGCCGCGCGCAACATCATGGGGCAGGTGCGCCGCGACCAGAGCGCGTTCAAGGCGACGCTCGACGAACGCGTGCAGGACGCAGCCGCGCGCGTCGAAGCCGACGCGCCGGTGCTCGTGTCGCTGCCGGGCACCGAGGTCAGCGCGCGCCGCCAGCTGTTCACGCTCGAGCGCGCCCGACTGCCGTGGCGCACCGCCGGGCGCGCGGCCGCGATCACGTGGTCGGCCAGCGGCCCGGTGCGCATCGCGCTGACGGGCCCGAACGGCTGCGGAAAATCGACGCTGCTGCGCATGCTCGCCGGCGAACTCGCGCCGCGCTCGGGCGCCTGCGCGACGCACGTGAGCGCCGCGTATCTCGACCAGCGGCTCGCGCTGCTCGATCCCGAGCGCTCGATCGTCGAACAGCTGGGCAGCCTCGCTACGCCGCTCGCCGAAGGCGACCTGCGCAGCCGGCTAGCGCTGTTGCAGCTCGATGCCGCGCGCGCGACGCAGCCGGTGCAGCGCCTGAGCGGCGGCGAACGGTTGAAAGCCGCGCTTGCGTGCGCATTGTGGCGCGGCACGCCCGCGCAGCTGCTGCTGCTCGACGAGCCGACCAATCACCTCGATCTCGAATCGGTACGCGCGATCGAAGCCGCGCTGGCGGGCTTCCCCGGTGCGCTGGTGGTCGCGTCGCACGACGCCGCGTTTCTCGCGGCGCTCGCGCCGACGCACACGATGCAATGGCAGCGCGACGGGTGGCGTTACGAACCCGTCGCGTGATTGACGCTCACGGTCGTTCGTCGTTTCGCGTGATGTCCGATTCGACGAACCGCTGCCTGACGAGCCGCTCCGATTCGAGCAGGCCTTTGCCGATCGGGACGACGGATTTCGCGTTGTTGGAACGGCACGGACCGAGTTGAACGCTGAAAACGAGGGAACGTCGGGCCGGCAGCGCTCAGGCCCGCGCGAAGCGAATCACGCCGTCGTCGCCCTGCTCGCGCACGAGCTCGCCCGCGAGCCACAGCAGGTTCAGGTGCGCGAGCGCCTCGCCGAGCGCGAACGTCATCTGATGGATGTCGAGCTCGCGGCGGCGGAACATGATCGGCACGATGTCGGCGGCGCTCGCCGGCTTCTCCGCGCAGGCGACGCGCACTTCGTCGAGCCGCGCGTCGTGGTGCGCGCGCAGTTGCGCGATGCGGGTGCGCACGCCGCGGAACGGCTTGCCGTGCGACGGCAGCACGAGCGTGTCGGGCGCCATCGTCTCGTAGCGGCCGAGCGATTCGAGGTACAGCGCGAGCGGGTTCGCTTCCGGTTCGAGATCGAACACGGACACGTTGGTCGAGATGCGCGGCAGCACCATGTCGCCGGAGATCAGCACGCCGTCCGCTTCGCTGTAGAGCGCACAATGTTCAGGCGAATGGCCGTAGCCGGTGACGACGCGCCACGTGCGCGCGCCGATCGTCACCGGGTCGCCTTCGCGCAGGCGCCGGTAGCGCGGCGGCACGGCCGGCACGAGGTCCGAGTAATAGCTGCGACGGTTGCGCAGCTTGTCGAGCGCGGCCGGATCGGTCAGCCCGTGACGCGCGAAGTGATCGGCGGCGGCCGCGCCGCCGGCATTCGAGCCGTTGCCGGCCGCCATCAGGCAGCCGAACATGTATTCGCCGAGCGTCATCCACAGCCGCACGTTCCAGCGGCGCCGGTCGCCGCCTTCGCAGATCCAGTTCGCGAGGCCGAAGTGATCGGGATGGCAATGCGTGACGAGCACGCGCAGCACCGGCAGCCCGTCGAGATGCGTGTCGAAGATCTGTTCCCATTGCGTACGGATCGCATCCGACGAGATACCGCAGTCGACGATCGTCCAGCCGGCCTGTCCGTCGATCTCGTCGCGCAGCAGCCAGAGATTGATGTGATCGAGCGAAAACGGCAGCGGCATGCGCAGCCAGCGCACGCCGGGCGCGACCTCGAACGTGTCGCCCGCGGCGGGCAGCGTGTCGGCGAAGGGATAGTCGAGTTGGTGTTCCAGTGCGTTCATCGGTGGGGTGTCTCGTCGTTATCGGTGCGAATGCGAATGCGGGCGCGGGCGCGAATGCAAGTGCAGGTGCGCGCGGCATGCCGCGGCAGGCATCGCGTCGATTCTATCGCCGTCGCGCGAAACGCGTGCCGGCGCGCGCCGGACGGCCAAAAAAAGTTCGTGTCAGAATCCGTTCCGTACCCGTATCTTTACGCGAAGATGCATCGAACGGCGTGCAACGGCGAGCAACCTGCCCACTCACAGCGCTTCGGCGCCGGACCCCGAAAGTCATTGAAACGCCGACTTGGGCGCTAAAATGGCGAGTGCTTACAGCCCCTCTTCAACGAGCCTGCACGCGATGAATCACTTCCCCAAACTGCTGTCGTCGCAAATCGGCTTCGACGTCGCGCAGACGATGCTCGAATACTTCGACCGCCACTACCGGATCTTCCGGGAAGCCGCCGTCGAGGCGAAGACGCTATTCGAGCGCGCCGACTGGCACGGCCTGCAGCGGCTCGCGCGCGAGCGGATCACGTCGTACGACGATCGCGTGCAGGAGTGCGTCGAGCTGCTGGAGGACGAATACGACGCGGAGAACATCGACGACGAGGTGTGGCAGCAGATCAAGCTGCACTACATCGGTCTGCTTACGTCGCACCGCCAGCCCGAGTGCGCGGAAACGTTCTTCAATTCGGTGTGCTGCAAGATCCTGCACCGCTCGTATTTCAGCAACGATTTCATCTTCGTGCGGCCCGCGATCTCGACCGAATACCTCGAGAACGACGAGCCGGCCGCAAAGCCGACCTATCGCGCGTACTACCCGGGCACCGACGGGCTCGCGGCCACGCTCGAGCGCATCGTCACGAACTTCCAGCTCGAGCCGCCGTTCGAGGATCTCACGCGCGACATCGGCTGCGTGATGCAGGCGATCAGCGACGAATTCGGCCAGTTCGACGCCGCGCCGAATTTCCAGATCCACGTGCTGTCGTCGCTGTTCTTCCGCAACAAGAGCGCGTACATCGTCGGCCGCATCATCAACGCCGATCGCGTGCTGCCGTTCGCGGTGCCGATCCGCCACGTGCGCCCGGGCCTGCTCGCGCTCGACACCGTGCTGCTGCGCCGCGACCTGCTGCAGATCATCTTCAGCTTCTCGCACTCGTATTTCCTCGTCGACATGGGCGTGCCGTCCGCGTACGTGGATTTTCTCTGCACGATCATGCCGGGCAAGCCGAAGGCCGAGATCTACACGTCGGTCGGCCTGCAGAAGCAGGGCAAGAACCTGTTCTACCGCGACCTGCTGCACCATCTGTCGCATTCGAGCGACCGCTTCATCATCGCGCCCGGGATCAAGGGCCTCGTGATGCTCGTGTTCACGCTGCCGTCGTTCCCGTACGTGTTCAAGATCATCAAGGATCAGTTCCCGCCGCCGAAGGAAACGACGCGCGCGCAGATCATGGAGAAGTACCAGCTCGTGAAGCGCCACGACCGTCTCGGGCGGATGGCCGATACGCTCGAGTATTCGAGCGTCGCGCTGCCGCTGTCGCGGCTCGACCATGCGCTCGTGCGCGAGCTGGAAAAGGAAGTGCCGTCGCTGCTCGAATACGAGGACGACAACCTCGTGATCAAGCACCTGTACATCGAGCGCCGCATGACGCCGCTCAACCTGTACCTGCAGAACGGCACCGACGCGGACGTCGAGCACGGCGTGAAGGAGTACGGCAACGCGGTGAAGGAGTTGATGAAGGCCAACATCTTCCCCGGCGACATGCTTTACAAGAACTTCGGCGTCACGCGCCACGGCCGCGTCGTGTTCTACGACTACGACGAGATCGAGTACCTGACCGACTGCAACGTGCGGCGCGTGCCGCCGCCGCGCAACGAGGAAGACGAGCTGTCCGGCGAACCGTGGTATACCGTCGGCCCGCACGACATCTTTCCGGAAACCTACGGACCGTTCCTGCTCGGCGACCCGCGCGTGCGGACGGTCTTCATGAAGCATCACGCGGACTTTTTCGAACCCGCGCTGTGGCAGGCCAGCAAGGACAAGCTGCTGCAGGGCGAGTTGCCCGATTTTTACCCGTACGACGTGTCGCTGCGCTTCAGCGTGCGCTACCCCGAGCGCTTCGACGCGACGCCGGACGCCGGCGACGTCGCAAGCGACGCACAGCGCGCCGCCTGACGCACCGTCCGATCGAACCAAACCCGTTATCGACCTGACTTCCGCCAACGGAATCCACACCGATGAATACCCAAGACAATCCGCTTTCACACCTGTTCGACAACAACGACGCCTGGGTCAAGCGCCAGCTCGCCGACGATCCCGATTTCTTCGCGCGTCTCGCCGACCAGCAGGCGCCGGAATATCTGTGGATCGGCTGCTCGGATTCGCGCGTGCCCGCGAACCAGATCATCGGCCTGCCGCCGGGCGAAGTGTTCGTGCACCGTAACATCGCGAACGTCGTCGTGCACAGCGACCTGAACTGCCTGTCGGTGATCCAGTTCGCGGTCGACATCCTGCGCGTGAAGCACATCATGGTCGTCGGCCACTACGGCTGCTCGGGCGTGAACGCGGCGCTGCACAACCGCCGCGTCGGCCTCGCGGACAACTGGCTGCATCACGTGCAGGACGTGCGCGAACGCCACGCCGCACTGCTCGACGAATGGCCGGTCGGCGAAGCGCGCTATCGCCGCCTGATCGAGCTGAACTCGATCGAGCAGGTCGTCAACGTATGCCGCACGACGATCGTCAACGACGCATGGGCGCGCGGCCAGTCGCTCACCGTGCACGGGCTCGTGTACGGCGTGCACGACGGGCGGATGCGCAACCTCGGGATGGCCGTGTCGAGCTTCGACGCGCTGGATGCAACCTACAAGCGCTGCGTCGCGGCGCTGACCGCGCGCGGCCAGCACGCGCCCGACAACGACATGGTCGCGGCGGACGCCGCGCGGCTCGACGACGTCGCGCAGGCGGTCGCCGACACGCTGAAGCCGTGCGACGACGCGAAGTAACCGACTCGAAGTAGCCGACGCGCGCGGCCACGCGGGCGCGGCACGCCAGCGCCCCGCCGCGCGCCATCCGGCTGAAGGCGCATCATGATGGCGGGGCCGCGCCCCCTGCATCCCGTCGCCCGACGGGTGCGCCGTGCGCACACGCCCGCCGGCGCAACGGCGGTCATGCGGCCGCGACGGCCGTCGAACTGATCTGACACCGACACTGCCGCGACGGCGGTGCAATGCAAAGGAGCGGCGAACATGAAAACCGTACTGATCGTCGGCGCATCGCGCGGCCTCGGACGCGAATTCGTCCGGCAATACCGGCGCGACGGCTGGAACGTGATCGCGACCGCGCGCGACGACGCATCGCTCGCCGCGCTGCGCGAACGCGGCGCGCACGCGCATGCGCTCGACATCGCGCAGCCCGAACAGATTGCGGCGCTCGGCTGGAAGCTCGACGGCGAACGGCTCGACGCGGCGGTGCTCGTGTCGGGCGTGTACGGCCCGCGCACCGAAGGGGTCGAAACGATCGGCGCCGAGGATTTCGACACGGTGATGCATACGAACGTGCGCGGGCCGATGCAACTGCTGCCGATCCTGCTGCCGCTCGTCGAGGACGCACGCGGCGTGCTGGCCGTGGTTTCGAGCCGGATGGGCAGCATCGCCGAGGCGACCGGCACGACCGGCTGGCTGTACCGCGCGAGCAAGGCCGCGCTGAACGACGTGCTGCGCATCGCATCGCTGCAGACGCGCCACGCCGCGTGCATCTCGCTCCATCCCGGCTGGGTGCGCACCGACATGGGCGGCGCGCAGGCCGCGATCGATCCGGAGACCAGCGTGACCGGCATGCGCCGCGTGATCGCGGAAGCCGGCGCGGACGTGTCGCAGGCCAACGGCCGTTTCTTCCAGTACGACGGCGTCGAGCTCAGCTGGTGAGCCGGCATGACAACCCGGCGTCGTTAATTCCCGAATCGCATGATTTTGAACCGACCTGACGCGTGCCCGTGCGGCGGCGCGTCCCCCGTCCCTGCCGGCAAAGCCCCGGCGCCACGCTATGCGGCCTGTTGCGGCCGCTTCATCGACGGCGGCGAAGCCGCGCCGACCGCGCTCGAATTGATGCGTTCGCGGTACAGCGCGTACGTGCTCGGCGCGACCGACTACCTGCGCGCGACCTGGGACGCGCGCACCTGCCCGGCCGATCTCGATGCGGACCCGAATGCGCCCGACGCGCCTCGCTGGCTCGGCCTCGCCGTCAAACGCCATGCCCGGCTCGACGAACAGCACGCGGAGGTCGAATTCGTGGCCCGCTACAAGGTCGGCGGGCGTGCGTACCGGCTCCACGAGACGAGTCGTTTCACCCGCGACGAGCACGGTATCTGGCGCTATGTCGACGGCGAAGTAAGTGAACGCTGACAAATAGTTGCCATGTCAGACGCCGGGTAATTCCCGCATTGCACAACCTGAATTTGTCGGGCTAGGATGGCCGTCAGATTGGTCATGTTGCATGGCAGGGCTTACGAATGGCGTTCAGCAAGGTATTGGTGGGATGGATGGCGGCGTGCGCGCTGTCGGCCGCTCAGGCCGGTACGGCGCCGAACGCCCCTGCGGGCGCGGCCACGGCCAGCGGCTCGCTCGCCCACGCCGAGCGCTTCGATTACGGCGATTCGGGCCTCCCGCAGGTCGCCGCGAACCTCAACGAACAAATCGTCAGCATTCCGGCCGATGCTTCGGGCGCCGTGATGCTCGAGGCCACGCTGTTCAAGCCGAACGGCCCCGGCCCGTTCCCGCTCGTCGTCTTCAACCACGGCAAGAACACCGGCGATCTTCACCAGCAGCCGCGCAGCCGGCCGCTCGCGTTCGCGCGTGAATTCGTGCGCCGCGGCTATGCGGTCATCGCGCCGAACCGCCAGGGCTTCGCCGGTTCGGGCGGCGCGTACCAGCAGGAAGGCTGCAACGTCGGCAAGAACGGCCTCGTGCAGGCCGCCGACGTCGACGCGACGGTCCGCTACATGTCGCGTCAGTCGTACATCGATGCGTCGCGCATCGTCGTCGCGGGCACGTCGCACGGCGGCCTCGTGTCGGTCGCATACGGCACCGAGGCGGCGCCCGGCGTGCGCGGCATCATCAACTTCTCCGGCGGGCTGCGCCAGGACCTCTGCGACGGCTGGCAGCGCAATCTCGTCGACGCGTTCGACCAGTACGGCGCGCATACGGCCGTGCGGTCGCTGTGGCTGTACGGCGACAACGATTCGGTGTGGACGCCCGCGCTCGTCGCGCAGATGCACGACGCCTACGTGTCGCACGGCACGCAGGCGCAGTTCATCGATTTCGGCCGCTACAAGGACGATGCGCACCGGCTGATCGTCGATCGCGACGGCGTGCCCGTGTGGTGGCCGGCCGTGCATGCGTTCCTCGCGGAACTGAACCTGCCGACGTCGGTGCGCTATGCGGTCGCGAACCCGCACGAGCCGAATGCGACCGGCTATGCGTCGATCGATGCTGTCGAGGCGGTGCCGTTCCTCGACGCAGCCGGCCGCGAAGGCTATCGCCGTTTCCTGAGCCAGCATCCGAGCCGTGCGTTCGCGGTGTCGGCTGAAGGCGCGTGGTCGTGGGCCGAAGGCGGCGACGATCCGATGGCGCTCGCGCTCGACAACTGCTCGAAGCAGGGCGCGGGCGCATGCAAGCTGTATGCGGTCAACGACCGCGTCGTGTGGAACGCGAACGCGACGCAGACGGCCGACAACGGCGACGCCGACGCGCGCGCATTGGCTTCGCGCTGACGCGCGTCGGGATCGCGTTCTCTCCGCGTCCCTTTTCCCCCTTCCGTTTCGTGAGCGCGCGGTCCGCAATGGCGTTCACACGCCCGTTCTCGCGCTCTTGTGAGTCAGCGGGCGAGCACCCCGCCCGTAATCCTTTTCCCGCCTCTTCCGAACGCCGGCGGCGCCTGATTCGACGCGCCAGTCGCCAGTCGCCAATCGCCGGTCGCCGGTCACCCGCGCGCATTGCGTCACACTCCGCGCCCCTTTTCCCTTCCCGCCCCGATTTTTCACCCCTCCCGCGCCCGCCTGCCCGACGATTTTTTTCTGTCGGGGGGTGTCACTCGAACGTCGTCATCTGCGGTCATTTCGGGGCATCTGGCGCGTACCGTCCCGAGCACCCCCGATCTGCGCCGAACTCCCGCCCGGCAAGGCTTTGCGGTGTTTGTAACCGGTAGTGCAACGCGCGGCGGAACACGCTAATCTCAGCGCGTTTTCCGTCTGTCGCCGCGCGGTGTCCCGTTCGATACCCGCCGCCGTTTTACTCCCCGGAGTCGCCTTGAGTACGCCAGCCACCGATGACTGGGTCGCGCGCAGCCTGCGCGCGGTCTGGCATCCCTGCACCCAGATGAAGCACCACGAGCGCCTGCCGCTCATTCCCGTCGCGCGCGGCGCGGGCCTGTGGCTGTACGACCGCGACGGCCGCCGTTACTTCGACGCGATCAGCTCGTGGTGGGTGAACCTCTTCGGCCACGCGAACCCGGACATCAACGCGGCGCTGAAGGACCAGCTCGACACGCTCGAGCACGCGATGCTCGCCGGCTGCACGCACGAGCCGGCGATCGAGCTCGCCGAGCGGCTGCACGCGCTCACCGCGCGCACGCTCGGCCATGCGTTCTTCGCGTCGGACGGCGCGTCGGCGGTCGAGATCGCGCTGAAGATGAGCTTCCACGCGTGGCGCAACCGCGGCCGCGCGGACAAGCGCGAGTTCGTGTGCGTCGCGAACAGCTATCACGGCGAGACCATCGGCGCGCTCGGCGTGACCGACGTCGCGCTGTTCAAGGACGCGTACGACCCGCTGATCCGCAACGCGCACGTGGTCGCGTCGCCCGACGCGCGCGGCGCGCTGCCGGGCGAGACGGCCGCCGACGTCGCGGGCCGCGCGCTCGACGACGTGCGGCGCCTGTTCGCCGAACGCGCCGACCGGATCGCCGCGCTGATCGTCGAGCCGCTCGTGCAATGCGCGGCCGGCATGGCGATGCACGATCCGTCGTACGTGCGCGGGCTGCGCGCGCTGTGCGACGAATTCGGCGTGCACCTGATCGCCGACGAGATCGCGGTCGGCTGCGGCCGCACCGGCACCTTCTTCGCGTGCGAGCAGGCCGGCGTGTGGCCCGATTTCCTGTGCCTGTCGAAAGGCATCAGCGGCGGCTACCTGCCGCTGTCGCTCGTGCTCACGCGCGACGACGTGTTCGCGGCGTTCTACGACGACGACACCACGCGCGGCTTCCTGCATTCGCATTCGTACACCGGCAACCCGCTCGCGTGCCGCGCGGCCGTCGCGACGCTCGACCTGTTCGCGCGCGACGACGTGCTCGCCGGCAACGCGCGCAAGTCGGCCGCGATGCGCGCCGCGCTCGCGCCGCTCGGCGCGCATCCGCAGGTGCGTCACCTGCGCGAGCGCGGCACGCTGTTCGCGTTCGACGTCGCGCTCGACGGCGACGCGGCACGCGGCTTCTCGCGACGCTTCTTCGAGCGCGCGCTCGAACGCGAACTGCTGCTGCGCCCGATCGGCACGACCGTGTACCTGATGCCGCCGTACGTGATGAGCGACGACGACATCGCGTGGCTCGCACAACGCACGCGCGACACGCTCGACGCGACACTCGCGGAGGCGGCGTGATGAAACAGCCGTCACCGAAAACGACCACGCCGCTGCTCGACACGCTGCAGCGCGGCCTCGCCGAACTCGATGCGCAGGGCCTGCGCCGCGTGCGCCGCACCGCCGACACCGCGTGCGACGCACACATGCGCGTCGACGGCCGCGACATCGTCGGCTTCGCGAGCAACGACTATCTCGGCCTCGCCGCACATCCGGCGCTCGTCGCCGCGTTCGCGGAAGGCGCGCGGCGCTACGGCTCCGGGAGCGGCGGCTCGCATCTGCTCGGCGGCCATTCGCGCGCGCACGCGACGCTCGAGGACGAACTCGCCGGCTTCGCGGGCGGCTTCTCCGATGCACCGCGCGCGCTGTACTTCAGCACCGGCTACATGGCGAACCTCGCCGCGATGACGGCCCTCACCGGCAAACACGCGACGATCTTCTCCGACGCGCTGAACCACGCGTCGCTGATCGACGGGATCCGGCTGTCGCGCGCGAACGTGCAGGTCTATCCGCATGCGGACATGGCGGCGCTCGCCGCGCTGCTCGATGCGTCGGAGGCCGAAACGAAGCTGATCGTCAGCGATACGGTGTTCAGCATGGACGGCGACGTCGCGCCGCTCGCCGAACTCGTCGCGCTGGCCGAACGCCACGGCGCGTGGCTCGTCGTCGACGACGCGCACGGCTTCGGCGTGCTCGGCCCGCAGGGCCGCGGCGCGCTCGCGGCCGCCGCGCTGCGCTCGCCGAACCTCGTGTACGTCGGCACGCTCGGCAAGGCCGCCGGCGTCGCGGGCGCGTTCGTCATCGCGCACGAGACCGTGATCGAATGGATGATCCAGCGCGCGCGCAGCTACATCTTCACGACGGCGGCGCCGCCCGCGGTCGCGCATGCGGTATCGGCAAGCCTGAAGGTGATCGCCGGCGACGAAGGCGATGCGCGACGCGCGCACCTCGCCGCGCTGATCGAGCGCACGCGCGCGCTGCTGCGCATGACACGCTGGCAGCCGGTCGACTCGCACACGGCCGTGCAGCCGCTCGTGATCGGCAGCAACGACGCGACGCTCGCGGCGATGCGCTCGCTCGACGCGCACGGCCTGTGGGTGCCCGCGATCCGGCCGCCGACGGTGCCCGCCGGCACGTCGCGCCTGCGCATCTCGCTGTCGGCCGCGCATTCGTTCGACGATCTCGCGCGGCTGGAAACCGCACTCATCGAAGCCAGCGAGCAAGCCGCATGAACGCACCGCTTTCCCTCTTCGTCACCGGCACCGACACCGAGATCGGCAAGACCTTCGTGTCGGCCGCGATGCTGCACGGCTTCGCACGTCACGGCCTGCGCGCGGCCGCGCTGAAGCCCGTGGCCGCCGGTGCGTATGAACGCGACGGCGTCTGGCGCAACGAGGACGCCGACCAGCTCGACGCGGCCGCGAACGTCGTGCTGCCGCCCGAGTTGCGCACGCCGTTCCTGCTGAAGGCGCCGGCCGCCCCGCACATCGTCGCCGCGCAGGAAGGCGTGACGATCGACCTCGACACAATCGTCGCGAGCCACCGCGAGGCGCTGACGCGCGCGGACGTCGTCGTCGTCGAAGGCGTCGGCGGCTTCCGCGTGCCGCTGAACGACACGCAGGACACGGCCGATCTCGCGGTCGCGCTCGGCCTGCCGGTCGTGCTCGTGGTCGGCATGCGGCTCGGCTGCATCAGCCACGCGCTGCTGACGGCCGACGCGATTCGCCAGCGCGGCCTCACGCTCGCCGGCTGGGTCGCGAACCACGTCGACCCGGCCATGCCGTACGCCGACGAGAACGTCGCGACGATCCGCGACTGGCTCGCGCGCGAACATCGCGCGCCGCTGCTTGGCCGCATCGCGCACTTGGCGCCGGCCGCCCCCGAATCCGCCGCGGCGATGCTCGACCTCGCCGCGCTCGTCGACACGCTGCGCCGCGCGCAGCATTGACGCCCCGATCCCCGCATTCACGACAGGAAAACCACCATGACACAAGCCCAGACCGCCGCCGTGCAACCCGACGCGATCCCCGTGGCCGCCCCGACGTCGCAGCGCTGGCGCGTCGCCGACGTCGTCGCGCTGTTCGAGCTGCCGTTCAACGACCTGATGTTCCGCGCGCAGCAGGTGCATCGCGAGCACTTCGACGCGAACGCGGTGCAGCTGTCGACGCTGCTGTCGATCAAGACGGGCGGTTGCGAGGAGGATTGCGGCTACTGCTCGCAGTCGTCGCACCACGAGACGGGCCTGAAGGCCGAGAAGCTGATGGACGTCGACGCGGTGCTCGACGCCGCACGCGCGGCCAAGGCGAACGGCGCGAGCCGCTTCTGCATGGGCGCCGCATGGCGCAATCCGAAGGAGCGCCACATGCCTGCGCTGACCGAGATGGTGCGCGGCGTGAAGGAACTGGGCCTCGAGACCTGCATGACGCTCGGCATGCTGGAGGACGAGCAAGCCAAGGAACTCGCCGACGCGGGCCTCGATTACTACAACCACAATCTCGACACGTCGCCGGAGTTCTACGGCCAGGTGATCTCGACGCGCACCTACCAGGATCGTCTCGACACGCTCGACCGCGTGCGCGACGCGGGCATCAACGTGTGCTGCGGCGGCATCATCGGGATGGGCGAATCGCGCCGCGAACGCGCGGGCCTGATCTCGCAGCTCGCGAACCTGAACCCGTATCCGGAGTCGGTGCCGATCAACAACCTCGTCGCGATCGAGGGCACGCCGCTCGAAGGCACCGCACCGCTCGACCCGTTCGAGTTCGTGCGCACGATCGCGGTCGCGCGCATCACGATGCCGAAGGCCGTCGTGCGGCTGTCGGCCGGCCGCGAGCAGCTCGACGACGCGATGCAGGCGATGTGCTTCCTCGCGGGCGCGAACTCGATGTTCTACGGCGACCAGCTGCTGACCACGAGCAATCCGCAGACGCAGCGCGACCGCGCGCTGTTCGAGCGCCTCGGCATCCGCGCGAGCCAGGCCGACGCGCTGGCGGAGAACGCGTAAGCGCCGGCCTCGCGTCGTTCTGCGAAGGTTGCAGACGAGAAAACCGGGGCATGCCCCGGTTTTTTTTCGTCCGATCGTCTGCGCCGGGCCTGCCTGCGCGTCGCGCATCGCGGTCTTGCCCGCGCGCCTGATCGAAGCGTCGAGCCCGATCGTCAGCGTGCGCGTCGGCGCGACTTCCGCCTGCGCGTCACACGTGTGCGGCCGCGCCGTCGAGCGCCGCGCGCACGCGCGCGACGCGCTGTTCGTCGACCGGCGCCAGCACCTCGCCGCGCGGCCGCACGCCCGAGCCGAAGTGCACCGCGCGCACGCCGGTCGCGCGAACGAAATCGCCGACCGCGTCGATCGTGAGGCCCGAGCCGGCCAGCACCGTGCAGGTCGTGCCTGCCGCCTGGCGCACCAGCCGCGTGATCGTCGCGACCGCGTCGAGCACCGACGGATGGCCGCCCGAGGTCAGCACCGACGTGACGGCCGGCACGCGCAGCAGCGCGTCGAACGCGGCATTGAGGTCGCGCGACACGTCGAACGCGCGATGGAACGTCAGGTCGCGCCCGTCCGCGGCCGCCGCGATGCGCTGGAGCGCATCGAGATCGACGTCGCCGCGCGCATCGAGCGCGCCGAACACGACGCCGTTCGCACCAGCCGCGACGGCCGCGCGCACGTCGCGCTCGATCACGCGCAGGTCGTCGGCGTCGTAGACGAACGCGCGGCTGTGCGGGCGCACGATCACGTTCACCGGGATCGCCACGGCGGCCACGACGGCCTCGATCAGGCCGACGCTCGGCGTGAGCCCGCCTTCACTGATCGCGGTCACGAGTTCGAGCCGGTCGGCGCCCGCGCGGGCAGCGGCCTTCGCGTCGCCGACGGTGGTGGCGATCACTTCGAGGAGAACGGAGGAAGCGGCGGTGCGGTTCATCGGCGGCTCGCGAATCGTCAGGACAATTCGCGCATCCTAGCCGAGCGGCATGAACCGCGCCAGCGCGACGCCGTCGCTATGCGCCGCCCGCTTCCTCGTCGATCCAGTCGATATCGCCGCACAGCACGTGCTGCGCATCGCCGATGCGCACCGCCACCGACAGCGTCACGCACGGCTGCGCCTCGTTGATCGACAGGTACGGGCGCGTCACCTGCACGCGTCCGGGCTCGGCGATCGCCGTGCGGAAATACGGCCGGCGCAGCCAGTTCGCACCCTGCGCATCCGACAGCGGCGAGAAGCGCGCCTCGGCAAGCGCGCGGTCCGCGCGCAGCACGACGTTGCGGCCGGCCTGCCGGCCGCGCGCGTCGAGCAGGAAGCAGCGCGCGGCATCGTCGAGCGCGAGGAAGTTCCAGCACACCTCGTCGAGCGGCTCGCCGGCCGCCACCCGCTCGGCCGCGCGCTCGAACGCGCGCAGGTATGGCGCGAGCCGCTGCGCGTCGCGCCGCTCGCGCGCTTCGGTCTGCTGGCGAAAGCGCTCGGTCAGCTCGCCGATGCAACCGGTCGCGGCCGCGCTGTCAGGTAGCCCGGGGGCCGGGCGGCCGAAGAAATAGCCCTGCACGAAATCGGCCTCGCACGACAGCGCGATCTGCGCGTCGTGCTCGGTCTCGATCCCCTCGACGAGCACCAGCTTGCCGGCCTCGTGCAGCAGCGTGACGAGCCCGTGCAGGATCGCGGTGAGCCCCGTGCGGTGCGCGGCGTGGGACAGCATGATCCGGTCGAGCTTCACGATGTCCGGGTTCAGTTGCCAGATCCGCTCGAGGTTCGAGTGACCGGCGCCGAAATCGTCGAGCGCGATCAGGAAACCCTGCGCGCGGAATTCGCGCACGGCCTCGGCGAGCCGCTCGATGTCTTCCGCGCGCTGTTCGAGCACTTCGAGCACGACGCGGCGCGGCGGCATGCCGATCCGCTTCAGGTTCGCGAACAGCGCGGCGGCCTGGAACGGGTCGGTCAGCACGCCCGGATGCACGTTGAGGAACAGCCACTCGCGCTCGGCGCCGAGCAGCGCGAAGTTCTCGAGATGCAGCGCCTGCGCGAGCCGGTCGAGCTGCAGCAACTCGCCCTGGCGCGCGGCCTCGCCGAACACGTCGAGCGGCGACACCGCGCGGTCGAGCGCGTCATGCGCGCGCAGCAGCGCCTCGTAGCCCACCGCGCGCTGGTGCGACAGGCTGAAGATCGGCTGGAACACGGTCGTGAGCGACAGGTCGTGATGCTGCGTCGCCAGGCGCTCGAGGCCGGAGCTCATCTCCCGCTCGAAACGATACGGCGACGCGGTGGCCGGACGCTCCTGTTGCGCGATCGTCATGGCGCCCTCCTGGTGATGCAGCCGAACGCGGCGGTTGGTTGAGACGGCGCGCGCAATGTCATGGTGGAATCCTCGGTTGTCCGGCCGGTGCCGGACGGTAGGCAAGCATCAAGCAAGGTCCGTGCAAGGGCCTAACACGCGCGCCGCGCCTGCGTGCGGCGCCGCCGCACCAGCATGGCGCAGGCCGGATGCACCGTTCACGTGCATGCGCACCGGCGCACTCGAACGCACCCGCCGCGTCGTCACGCTAAACTCCGTACGGTCGTTTCATTCTCCGCAATCGCCGTCTCGATGGAAATCGTCTTCACAGTCCTGATCCTGCTGCTGACCGTCGCGCTGTCCGGCGCGGTCACACGCATCCTGCCGTTGCAGCTTCCGCTGCCGCTGATGCAGATCGCGTTCGGCGCGATGCTCGCGTGGCCGAAGCTGAACCTGCACGTCACGTTCGATCCCGAAATCTTCATGCTGCTGTTCATTCCGCCGCTGCTGTTCGCGGACGGCTGGCGGATTCCGAAACGCGAGCTGTACCTGCAGCGCCGCGCGATCCTGATGCTCGCGTTCGGGCTCGTGTTCATGACGGTACTCGCAGTCGGCTACTTCGCGCACTGGCTGATACCCGAGTTGCCGCTGCCGATCGCGTTCGCGCTCGCGGCCGTGCTGTCGCCCACCGACGCGGTCGCGCTGTCGGGCATCGCCGGCAAGGGGCGGATCCCGCCGCAACTGATGCACATCCTCGAAGGCGAGGCGCTGATGAACGACGCGTCGGGCTTGGTCGCGCTGAAGTTCGCGGTCGCGGCCGCGCTCACCGGCGTGTTCTCGCTGCGCGATGCGTCGATCACGTTCGTGATCGTCGCCGCCGGCGGGCTCGCGACGGGCGCGCTCGTGTCGTGGGGATTCAGCGCGCTGTCGACGCGCTTCCTGAACGCCGAGCAGGAAGGCGATCCGGCCCCCGGCATCGTGATGACGCTGCTCGTGCCGTTCGCCGCCTATCTGTTCGCCGAGCATCTCGACCTGTCGGGCGTGCTCGCGGCCGTGTCGGCCGGGATGATGATGAACTACACGAGCTTCTCCCGCAAAAGCACCGTCGCGTCGCGCGTGCGGGCCGAAAGCACGTGGGCGATGATCGAGTTCGTGTTCAACGGCATGGTGTTCATCATGCTCGGGCTGCAGCTGCCGCACATCATCGGCCGCGCGCTCGTCGACGCGCACCACACGAGCGACGCGCTCGTCGGCCGGATGATCTTCAACGTGTGCGCGATGATGGTCGCGCTGTATGCGATCCGCTTCCTGTGGGTCTGGCTGCTGCGCTGGATCGCGAGCCGCCGCGCCGCGCGCCAGGGCCTCGCGGGCACGATGGCCGGCGTGCGCACGATCGCGGTGATGACGGTCGGCGGCGTGCGCGGCGCGGTCACGCTCGCGGGCGTGCTGTCGATCCCCGTCGCGCTGTCCGACGGCGCGCCGCTGCCCGGGCGCGACACCGCGATCTTCGTCGCATCGGCGGTGATTCTCGGTTCGCTGATCGTCGCGGTGATCGGCCTGCCGCTGCTGCTGCGCGGCGTGCGCTCGACGCGCAACCCGCTCGCCGACGAGGAGCGCACCGCGCGCGCGGCCGCCGCGCAGGCCGCGATCCGCGCGATCGACTCGTCGCACGACGCGATCTCGGCCGATCTCGACGAATCGGGCGCCGCGCGCTGCGCGGACATCTCGGCGCGCGTGATGGACCAGTACCGCCGCCGCCTCGCCGCGCTCGCCGACGACGGCCCGACCCCGCGCGCGCAAGCCAAGCAGGCGGAGACGATGGAACTGCAGATGCGGATCGCCGCGGTGCGCGCGGAACGTTCGGTGCTGTACCGGCTGCGCAGCGAAAGCAGGATTTCCGACGAGACGCTGACGAAGCTGATCCGCGAGATCGACCTGTCGGAAACGGCGCTGTCGACACGCAAGAAAGGACTCGTCTGAGCGGCTGCGCCGCGGTGCGATCGCACGGCCGCTCAAAAGAAACGGCGACGCACGAGCGTCGCCGTTTTCACATCCGCCCGCCGCGGCGTTACTTCGCGACGACGACCGGAATCCCCTTCAGCATTCCCGCGCCCTTCATCTCGTCGAGCGCGTGCTGCACTGCCGCACTCGTCGCCGCGTCGATGCCGAGCTGCAGCGCGAGCTCGCGCTCCGCACGCTTCACGCCCGCGAGGTTGCGCACCTTCACGTGACCGAAGCCGCGCACGCGGGCATGAAGATCTGCCAGCTGCGTGACCTGCGCCGCATTGCCGGCGGTCACCGCGGCGAGCGCGTGCGTGAGCGTGGTTTCGTAGTCGTCCGCGAGCGCGCGCTCCATCCTGCGCTCGGCCGTGCGGCCGAACGGATCGAGCCACGTGCCGCGCAGGCTGCGCACGCGCGCGAGCGTGCCGAGCACCGGCCACATCCACTGGCCGAACACGCGCTTCTTCGGCACGCTGCCGTCGCGGCCGGCCTTCGCGACCGTCGGCGGCGCCAGATTGAACTTCACGCGATAGTCCTGCCCCGGCACGCCTTCGAACTGCGCTTCGAGCGCCGTGCGGAACGCGCCGTCCGCATACAGCCGGGCAACCTCGTATTCGTCCTTCACCGCGAGCAGCCGGTAGAACGTCGTCGCGACCGCGCGCGTCAGCGCATCGTCGCCCTTCGCGCGGGCCGCGTTCACCAGTGCGCGGTAGCGCTCGACGTAACGCACGCCGCCGTAGGCGTCGAGGCGCGCTTCGCGATCGGCGATCAGTTCGGCGAGCGTCTCCGGCACAACCTGCACGGCCACCGCGTGACGCGCGTTCCACAATGCGTCGAGGCCCGCCGCGTCGCCGGCCGCCATCCGGCCGATCGCGAACGCAAGCTTGTTCATCGGCACCGCGACGTTGTTCAGCTCGATCGCGCGCATCATCGCGGCGAGCGACACCGGCACGAGGCCGAGCTGCCACGCGTAGCCGAGCATCAGGATGTTCGCGCCGATCGAGTCGCCGAGGAATTTCGCGGCGAGCGCCTGCGCGTCGCAGCTCGACAGGTAGCCGTCGCCGGCCGCGTGATGCATTTTTTCGAGCAGCGCATCCGCGTGCAGGTTCGCGTCGGGGTTCTGCACGAACGACGCGTTCGGAATCCGGTGCGTGTTGACCACGATCCGCGTGCGCTCGTGGCGCACCGTCTGCAGCGCCTCGGCGCTCGCGCCGACGACCATGTCGCACGCGAGCAGCACGTCGGCCTGCTGCGTGTCGATGCGCACCTGGTTCAGCCACCGGTCGCTCGACGCGATCCGCACGAACGACAGCACCGAGCCGCCCTTCTGCGCGAAGCCCATGAAGTCGAGCACCGACGCGCTCTTGCCTTCGAGGTGCGCGGCCATGCTGATCAGCGCGCCGACCGTCACGACGCCCGTGCCGCCCACGCCGGTGACCAGCATGTCGTACGGCGCCGCATCGAGATGGGTCGCGGGCACCGGCAGCGCGTCGACGCGCACGGCGAGCGCGGCTTCGTCGAATGCCGCGCCCGCGGCCTTCTTCAGCGCCGCGCCTTCGACCGTCACGAAGCTCGGGCAGAAGCCGTTCACGCACGAGTAGTCCTTGTTGCACGACGACTGGTCGATGCGGCGCTTGCGGCCGAGCGGCGTCTCGAGCGGCTCGACCGACAGGCAGTTCGACTGCACGCCGCAGTCGCCGCAGCCTTCGCATACCGCGTCGTTGATGAACAGCCGCTTGTCCGGATCGGGGAATTCGCCCTTCTTGCGGCGGCGGCGCTTCTCGGCCGCGCAGGTCTGGTCGTAGATCAGCACGGTGACGCCCGGCGTCTCGCGCAGCTCGCGCTGCACCGCGTCGAGTTCGCTGCGGTGATGGAACGTCGTGCCCTTCGGGAACAGCCCGTGATGGCCGTCGTACTTCTCCGGTTCGTCGGACACCACGACGAAGCGCGACACGCCTTCCGCCTCGACCTGCCGCGCGATCTGCGGCACCGAGATGCTGCCGTCGACCGGCTGGCCGCCCGTCATCGCGACCGCGTCGTTGTAGAGGATCTTGTACGTGATGTTCGCTTTCGCGGCGACCGCCTGGCGGATCGCGAGAATGCCCGAATGGAAGTAGGTGCCGTCGCCGAGGTTCTGGAACACGTGCTTCGTGTTGGTGAACATCGCGTGCGCGGCCCAGTCGACGCCCTCGCCGCCCATCTGGATCAGGCCCGTCGTGTCGCGCTCCATCCACGACGCCATGAAGTGGCAGCCGATGCCGGCCTGCGCGATCGAGCCTTCCGGCACCTTCGTCGACGTGTTGTGCGGGCAGCCCGAGCAGAAGTATGGCGTGCGCTTCACCGCGTCCGCCTCGTTCGACAGGATCTGCGGCGCGACGAGATCGACGACGCGCTCGCGCCGGTCGAGCGCCGGCTTGTGCCGCGCGAGCCAGGTGGCGAACACCGGCAGGATCCGCGACGGGCGCAGCTCGCCGAGCTCGGACAGCAGGCACGCGCCTTCGGCGTCGTGCTTGCCGAGCACGCGCGGGCGCGCACCGTCCGCGCGGTTGTACAGGTAGTCCTTGATCTGCTGCTCGATCACCGGGCCCTTCTCTTCGATGACGAGCACTTCCGACAGGCCGTCGACGAAGGTTTCGATCCGTGTCATCTCGAGCGGATACGACAGGCCGACCTTGTAGATCCGCACGCCGGCCGCTTCCAGGTCGGCGACGGTGAGGTCGAGCCGGCGCAGCGCCTCCATCAGGTCGAGGTGCGCCTTGCCGCACGTGACGATGCCGACGTTCGCGTGCGCGCTCGGCGCGATCCATTTGTCGATACTGTTGGTGCGCGCGAAGTGGCGCACCGCGTCGAGCTTCGCGGCGAGGCGCGCTTCGATCGTGAGGCTCGGCAGGTCGGGCCAGCGGTTGTGCAGGCCGCCCGCCGGCGGCGCGAAGCCCGCCGGCGCCGGCCATTGCGTCTGAAGCGCGTCGAGATCGACGGTCGAGCCCGACTCGACGGTCTCCGAGATCGCCTTGAAGCCGACCCACGCGCCCGAGTAGCGCGACAGCGCCCAGCCGTACAGGCCGAACTCCAGCATGTCGGCGATGTTCGACGGGTTCACGACCGGCATGTGCCACGCGATCATCGCGAAGTCGCTCTGGTGCGGCATCGACGACGACACGCAGCCATGGTCGTCGCCGGCCACCACCAGCACGCCGCCGTGCGGCGACGAACCGTATGCGTTGCCGTGCTTCAGCGCGTCGCCGGCGCGGTCGACGCCGGGACCCTTGCCGTACCACATCGCGTACACGCCATCGACGGTGCGCTCCGGGTCCGCCTCGACGCGCTGCGTGCCGAGCACGGCGGTGCCGCCGAGTTCCTCGTTGATCGCGGGCAGGAAGCGCACGCCGCTGCCGTCGAGCAGTTTCTTCGCCTTCCACAGCTGCTGGTCGACCATCCCGAGCGGCGAGCCGCGGTAGCCGCTGACGAAGCCGGCCGTGTTCAGGCCCTGCGCGGTATCGGCTGCCCGCTGCATCAGCAGCAGGCGGACCAGCGCCTGCGTGCCGGTCAGGAAGATCCGGCCGCGCGTGGCGGTCAGGTTGTCGGTCAGGCGGTAGTCGGATAGAGCGGGCGTGCCGTCGACGGGCAGGCGGGCGGTCATGGGGATGTCTCCTGATTGTGTGTTCTGGGCCGCGCACGGGGCGTCGGGAGACGCCGGCCGGGGCTGCGGCTGGATGGCTCTATTTTTTCGCGGGGAGACGAGAAAGTTTTTTCTCATCTTGCTCGAATGACGCCGGCGCGAGAAAAACTGCGCAGGTTTAGGTCGGAAATCGAGAGATTTTTCGCGCGGGGTGGCGGGCGGCTGTTCGGGGCGTGTCGGGGTGGGCAGGCGGGTTGCCTCGAAAAGGCCGGAATGCGCGGGAGGCGGACCGCGGGCGCGGCGGCAGACGCTCGCAGGCCGTGCGGCAAGGACTCGGGTGGCGGAACGGGCGAGCCCTCACCCATCGAATGCACAGCGTTCGGATTGGTCGCGGGTGCGGGATGTCCACAATGCCGGGGCTGCGTTTCGGGCTGGCCCGCGCGCTCACCATTCGGTTGCACAGGGTTTCGAGTCGCGCCGGAGGTCGGATGTCCACACCTCGATCGGTCCGCGGTTCGAGCGGATGCCGACGCTCACCGTCGAAATTCACAGCGCGGCGAGTCGATGTTGGCGGGAGATATCCACACCGTCGGATTCCTGCCCCGATGAGGCGGCGTTCGTCCTCACCTGTGGGATGCACAGGTTTGCGAGTCGATTCGGCAGCGCGATATCCACACCGCCGTCCGCCCTCGCGACTTTTCGGAGCGTCGGGGCGACGCGGGACAGCGCGCTTCAGTGTGGATGGGCCCGCCTCCGCAAGCGCCCGCACGGCCTTGGCGTTCGTCGGCGCATGCAGTCGCGTCGCCGGACGAGGTGCCGGCACGGGTTTGGATATCGCCCACACCAGGCACTGAAAATCCAGTGAATTTCGATGATGAGCATCGGCACGCAATCGAACAAGGATGCCGATCCGGGTGTGGACAGCCCAACCCGCGACGACTCGAAACGCTGTGCATTTCGACGGTGAGCGCTGATCCGGATGCGAACAGGCCGCCCCACGACAACGCCAAACGCCGTGATTTGCAACGGTGAGTGACGGCACGGCGATCGAACGAGGGCGCCGATTCGGGTGTGGATAGTTCGATCCGCGACCACTCGAGACGCTGTGACTTGCAACGGTGAGCGACGGCACGGCAGTCGAACGAGGGCGCCGATTCGGGTGTGGACAGCTCGATCCTCGACCACTCGGAACACTGTGAAATTCGACGGTGAGCGACGACACGGCAGTCGAACGAGGACGCCGATTCGGGTGCGGATAGCTCGATCCGCGACCACTCGGAACACTGTGAAATTCGACGGTGAGCGACGACACGGCAGTCGAACGAGGACGCCGATTCGGGTGTGGATAGCTCGATCCGCGACCACTCGGAACCCTGTGAAATTCGACGGTGAACGAAGGCACGGCAGTCGAACGAGGGTGCCGATTCGGGTGTGGATAGCTCGATCCTCGACCACTCGGAACACTGTGAAATTCGATGGTGAGCGAAGGCACGGTGTCGCACAAAAGCGCCGATTCAGGCGTGACCGGCAGCACATGCAAACCACGCCGAAGCCCACGCATCCGCAGTCGCACCGACGCGGCAGAGCAGCACGCGCGCGCCCTCTCCACCGAAAGACACAGCACGTCGACTGCTTTAGGCGACCGGATATCCACATCGCGGCAAGCACGCGAATGGCACGCGCGATCGCGTGTGCGGTTAGAATGCGCGACCCCGAAGCCGCGTCGAAGATCGGGAACGGGCACGCAAGGCGACACCTGGCCCGTCCGGGTACCGACGCTCACCAATAAAATACACAGCGCTTCGAGTGAATTCCACGGCAGGATATCCACACCGCGATGAGCGCGCGGCTCTATCGCCGCTCCGCACTCGCCGTTAGAATGCGCGGCGCTCCGGATTTCGCGCGACGCCCGGAAGTCCGCACCAAGCAAGTCTCACGCGCGATCGGTCGGCGGCGCTCACCGGTCAAAGGCACAGCATTTTTCTTCGTCGCGATTCCCGGTTGTCCACACCCTGCATCGCGCATCCGGCCGCATCCGGTCGCACTCACCGGTGAAATGCACAGTCTGCCGAGTGGTTTCGAGGCCGGGATATCCACAACCGACGCGGCGAAAAAATTCATCGCGGGCGCTGCGGCAACGTCGGTTCACGCACCTGCCCGCGATCGGCGCCGGATGCCGGAAAGCCCCGCAAATTCGGCCTCCTGACGCACGCTCACCGTTCGAATCCACAGCGTTTCGAGTGGGCGGAAACCCGGTTGTCCACATCCGCGCCGAAGCGGACGGCGCCCGCAAGCGCCGTCATTCGGCAATCGAACGGATGATCCGCGCCGGGTTTCCGCCAACCAGCGTATTCGGCGGGACGTCACGCGTCACGACGGCACCCGCGCCGACAACCGAGTTCTCGCCGACCGTCACGCCGCCGATGATCGTCGCACCCGCGCCGATCCACACGTTGCTCCCGATCACGATCGGCCGGGCGACGACGGCGTCGCGCCGGCGGGACGGCTCGACCGGATGGCCCGACGTGATGAGACTGACGTTCGGCCCGATCATCACGTCGTCGCCGATGTCGAGGCCGCCGAGGTCATAGAACGTGCAGTTCTGGTTGATGAACACGTTGCGGCCGATCCGCGTATCGGCGCCGCCCGTCGCATAAAACGGCGGGATCAGCAGAAAACCGTCGTCCATCGCCCTTCCGATCAGTTCTCCGAACAATGTCCGGACGTCGTCCGCATCGTCGAACGTCAGACGATTGAGCCGCGCGGTGATCGCCATCGTCCGCCCGAGCTCGGCGCGCATCGCGGCCGATTCCGGCATGCGCCGGGGAATGATCGTGGTGCGATCGTCGTTCGCCATTCGTTGCCATTCTCCGTGCGCGCTCGAACCGGCACGCCGCGCATCACGCAGCGCCTGACTCGCCGAATACGATCGCATCGCCTTGAATTCAGTCATTCGGTCGACCCGCGCAGGGTCACCCGGTTTCCACGTTTCGCGCCCCGCCGACGGCCATCGTCCGGGCTCGTGCGGGCAGCCGACGACGCTGCTGCAAAGCCGTGGAACAGCACGGTCGTGATCGCTTCAGCCGAGCACGCATACGTCAATCTCAAACTAGTCGTTTCATGACTAGTTAATTCATGAACTTCCGCCATACAAGGCTTTGCGGGAAATTCCCTACCCGCCCGCATCCGCCCGGACACGCACGCCCCGCGCCCGCGCCAGGCTCCGCCATTCTCGCCGTCCGCCCCTGTCCGAACCTCTCCCGCTCGGGTACGCTTGAGCATCCACCGACCCGACACGCACACCCATACGCGGAGGCGCGATGAAGCTCTACTACTGGCCGAAGACCCGGGCATTCCGGGCGCTGTGGATGCTGGAGGAAATCGGCGCCGTCTACGAGCTCGTGCCGATCGACTTGCGATCGCACGAACAGGGCAGCGACGCGTTCGTCCAGGTCAATCCGATGGCCAAGCTGCCCGCGCTCGACGACGGCAGCGAACCGTTCGCCGAATCCGGCGCCGTGCTGCTCTATCTCGCCGATCGCTGTCCGGGCGCCGGGCTCGGCATTGCACCGGACGATCCGCTGCGCGGCCGCTTCCTGCAGTGGATGTTCTTCACGCCCACCTGCCTCGAGCCGGCGATGGCCGAGAAATTCACCGGCGCGTCGGGCAATCCGGTCGCCTTCGGCTGGGGCAACATCACGCGCGTGCAGCGTGCACTCGCACAAACGCTCGCCCACAGCCGCTGGCTCGTCGGCGATCACTTCACCGCGGCCGACCTGCTGCTCGCCAGCACGCTGAAGATCGCGTTCGACGCGCACCTGCTGCCGCACGAAGGCGTGCTCGGCGACTACGTCGCGCGCGCCGAGGATCGCGACGGCCATCGCCGCGCGGTCGCGGTCGAACAGCGCGAAGCGGCGCGCCTGCTGCATGCGTGACGCGGGAACGGCACGGCCTTCCGTCGCGGCGGCCGCGCCCGAAGGCCGGCGCCAGTTCGCGCCGTTCACGGCCGTCATGCAGCCGGCCCGGGCGTCTGCGCGGCCGTGCCGGCCTCGACCACCACGCCCGGCGAACCGCGCTCGTCCGTATCGGTGTCGACCGGCACGACTTCGTGAAAATGCGTGTAGTCGATGTGCGTGATGCCGCCTTCGTCGTGCATCAGGTCGACATAGCGATGACGCCAGCGGATCTCCGCATGCGTCCATGAGTAGCGCGCCTGCATGACTTGCGCGGTCGTCTCGTCGGAGCCCTCGATCGTGATCAGCAGCGACGCGTCGCGCGCGGCGAGCGACTCGGCCGTCTCGCCGAACAGCGGGCTCGTTTCGTCGATCACGTGCATCAGGTTCCAGCCGAGCAGGAAGATCGGATGCTCGTTGCGCACGAGCGGCAGGTCATGGATCTTGCGCAGCATATAACCCTCGTGCGTGCCTTCGACGCGCATCAGCCGCAGTTTCGCCTGCGCTTCGGCGATCACGTTCTGGCGCGCATTCGCGGCGCGCACCATCAGCGTCATCCGCCCGTTCAGCGGACGCACGATCGCGTAACGCGCGAACAGGATCTTCGCCTGCGGCCGCGAGAAGCGCGCGAACACGAGACCGGTCGCGAGCGCGATGCCCGACATCCCGATGAAGATCTCGAAGGTCGAGACGACGTGCGCGTAGACGGTCTGCGGATGCATGTCGCCATAACCGACCGTCGCGAGTGTCTCGACGCTGAAGAAGAACGCGCCGGCGAACCCGGCCGGCGACTGGTTCGCGATCGGCGCGTGGCCGAGCAGGTAGAGCGTCGCGAAGCCGCCGTTGAGCAGCAGGAACAGCACCGCGAGCGACAGGAAGAATACGGGCCAGCTCACCGTCAGCGCGCGGTGATAGAGGTCGCGCCAGCCGAGCGGCGGCATCCCGTACGCGATCACGGGGCGGGTGCCCGACCAGATCTTGCGGCCGCGGCCGCGGGTGGCTGGGGAGGACGAATCGACGTTCATCGCGCAAGGGCCTGGAGCAAGGAGGCGATGAGCGTAGCACGCGCGGGCGGCGGCCGGGAATGCGCAGCGATGCGGAGCGGGCTCGCGCGTGCGGCGCGAAAAAAAGCCGGCCGCATCGGCGGCCGGCTTCGCGGTCGTTCGGCGTGCTCGCGGCGCGGCCTGGGGCTTGCGGCTTGCGGCTTGCGGCTTGCGGCTTGCGGCTTGCGGCTTGCGGCTTGCGGCCTGCCGCCTGCCGCCGAACTTACTTGCGGTCGACGATCACGCGGTCGAACGTGCCGCCGTCGGCGAAGTGGGTCTTCTGCGCATTCGCCCAGCTGCCGAAAACCTGCTCGACGCTGAACGTCTTCAGCGGCTTGAACTCGGCCGCATGCTTCTTCAGCACGGTCGCGTCGCGCGGGCGCAGATGGTGCTGCGCGATGATCTCCTGCGCCTGCGGCGTGTACAGGTAGTCGAGATACGCCTGCGCGACCTTGCGCGTGCCCTTCTTGTCGACGACCTTGTCGACGACGGCGACGGGCGGCTCCGCGAGGATGCTCGCCGACGGGTACACGGCGTCGAATTCCGCTCCCGACGCACCGGTGTCCATCAGCGCGACTTCGTTCTCGAACGTGACGAGCACGTCGCCGATGCCGCGCTGCGTGAAGGTCGTCGTCGCGCCGCGGCCGCCGGAGTCCAGCACCGGCACGTTGCGGAAGATCGCCTTCTCGAAGTCGAGCGCCTGCTGGTCGGTCGCGCCCTTCTGCTTCTGGTAGCCCCACGCGGCGAGGTACGCGTAACGACCGTTGCCCGACGTCTTCGGGTTCGCGATGATCACCTGCACGCCCGGCTTCGCGAGATCGCTCCAGTCCTTGATCGCCTTCGGATTGCCCTTGCGCACGAGGAACACCATCGTCGTCGAGTACGGCGAGCTGCCGTCGGGGAAGCGCGCGCGCCAGTCCTTCGGCAGCAGCTGGCCGCGCTCGGCGAGCAGGTCGATGTCGTTCGGCTGGTTCATCGTCACGATGTCGGCCTGCAGCCCCTGCAACACCGACAGCGCCTGCGCGCTCGACGCGCCGTGCGACTGCTTGATCGTCACCGTTTCACCCGTCTGCTGCTTGTAGGCGGCGGCGAAGCTCGTGTTGATGTCCTTGTACAGCTCGCGCGTCACGTCGTACGACACGTTCAGGATCGACGTGTCCGCATGCGCGGCCGTGGCCGCCACGACCAGCGCGGCCGCGGCGCCCGTGTGCAGCCAGCGGCCGATCCCCTTGGTGCTTGCCATCGTGATATGCCCCGTTTCCAGTGGTGGTGGATATGCGTGACGGCACGCGTACGCGCTGTCATCGAAACGTAAGCGGGCATTCTAACGGCCGGGCGCGACGCACTTTCCAATCTGTCGTGGAAAGCAAATCTCGAATTCTGCTAAGCAGGGGCGCGTCGCTCGCGTACGCGCCGGATCCGGTGTTAAGATCGCCGTTCAGCCCCTTTCACGGTTCATCCATGTCCGTTGCCCCGCGTTCGCCGTCGATCCTTGCCGCCATCGCGGCAGGCGCGCGCGCGGCCGGGCTGAAACTGAAAAAACGACACCTCGACTGACGGGGGCGTCGCGTCCCGTCAGGCGAATGCCGGACGGGATGCCCGCAGGTCGTTTCTTTCTCCTTGCTCGCACGCCTCGCTCCGGCACCCCGCCGGCGGAACGGTTCCTTCCCACTCCGTTTCCACCATGAGGCTTTGCATGCACACACGTTTCGAAGGTATCTGGCTGCCGCTCGTCACGCCGTTCCACGACGGCGAGGTCGACCACGGCGCGCTCGCGCGGCTCGCGCGTCACTATGCGGCGGCGGGCGTCGCCGGGTTCGTCGCGGGCGCGACGACCGGTGAAGGCGTGCTGCTCGACGCGCACGAACAGGACGCCGTGTTCGCGACGCTGCGCGATGCGGTGCCCGACCTGCCGATCGTCGTCGGGCTCACCGCGAGCGCGACGCACTTCGCGGCCGCCCGCGCACGCGAACTCGCGGCGCTGCGGCCCGACGGGCTGCTCGTCACGCCGCCCGTCTACGTTCGGCCGACGCAGGACGGGATCCGCCGCCACGTCGAGGCGATCGTCGAGGCGGCAGACCTGCCGGTCCTCGTCTACAACATCCCGTATCGCACCGGCGTTGACGTCGAACTGGAGACGCTGCAGGCGCTCGCGCGCGATCCGCGCGTCGCGGGCATCAAGGAATGCGGCGGGACGCTCGACCGGATGAGCCGGCTCGTGCACGAGACGCCGCTCGCGATCCTCTCCGGCGACGACAACCAGAACTTCGCCGCGCTGTGTGCCGGCGCGCATGGCGCGATCGCCAGCAGCGCGCACGTGCTGCCCGAATGGCACGTGCGCATCCACGCGCTGCTGCGCGACGGCCGGCTCGCCGACGCGCGACGGCTGTCGGTCGCGCTGCAGCCGCTCGTCGCGGCGCTGTTCGCGGAGCCGAATCCGGCGCCGGTGAAGGCGGTGCTGGCTGCACAGGGGTGGTGCGAGGACGGGCTGCGGTTGCCGTTCGTGCCGGCGAGCGCGGGGTTGCGGGAGAGGCTCGGCAAGCTGTGCGCGGCGCTGGAGGCGTCGGCGCAGACGGTCGCGGCAGCGTAGGATTTCGCTCCCGAAACTGTTTCAGACCGTCAGAATCCGCGACGCGCCATACTGCGCAAGATGGCCGTCGGCGGTGATGAGCAGCATCGGTTCGGACCAGGCCTGTGCGACCAGCAAGCGGTCGAATGGGTCGCCATGGTAATGGGGAAGATGACGTACGGCCGCACCATGTGCGGCCCGAACCGGCAGTTCGCGATATTGGCTCGCGTTCAGTTTGTCGACCAACCGATCCACATCGACGTCCAGCTTCCCTTTCCCGGCCTTGATCGCGACTTCCCAGATGCTCGCGCTGCTGATGAACACTTCGTCGGCTGCGACGATCAGCTTGCGCGCCCGAGCGCTCAACTTCGGATCATTCGCCACCGCCCAGAGAAAGATGTGCGTGTCGAACAGCAGCCGCATTACTCACCTTCGAACGCCGCGAGCTCCTCGGCGGAAAGCGGTGCATCGAAATCGTCCGCAATCCAGATCTCGCCCTCGAGGGCGCCGAATGGATGAATCGGCTTGAGCGGCACGAGCCGGACCGACTGCTTGCCGTCCTGCATGATCACGACGCGTTCGCCGGCGATCGCGGCATCGAGAAGCCGCTGAAGATCGAGCGCTGCTTCCGGGACAGTGGCAACTTGCATGATGGCCTCCGTTGAGTGATCCACCATTGTCACGACATTCGCCCCGTCCCACCAATAGGCCGAACGCCCAGCCGGGCGCAGGCGTGTCGATCGCCATCACGCCGCCAGCGCCCCCGCGTCCCCTCGCGTCGCGTCCCGCACCGCCTGCGTGACGATCCGCGCGAGCCGCTCGACGGTCGGCGTCGCCGACGACGTCCGCCGCAGCAGCATCAGCGGCAGGCCCGGCAGTGCCGGCAGCCCAGACGACACCGCGTCGAGCACACGCACCGACGCGGGCAGCCCGTAGTGCGAGCGCACGGTCAGCCCGAGGCCGGCCGCCGCCGCCGCCCACAGCCCGGCCAGGCTCGGCGTCGTGAACGCGACGCGCCACGGCACGCCCGCGCGGTCGAGCGCATCGGTCGCCGCGCCGAAGAAGCGGCACGGCCGGTCGAACACGACGAGCGGCAACGGCTCGCCCGATGCGCGCATCGCACGCAGACGCGCGGCGCCGTCGTCGACCGCATCCGCCGGTCCGTCGGCGTCCGGCACGCCGAAACCGCTCGCGCCGCCCGCCGCGATCCACTGCATCGGCACCTGCGCGATCGCGTCGCTGTCGATGCCCGCGCGCGACACCAGCGCCGCCGACGCCGGGTCGCCCCACACGAGCGCGAGATCGAGCTGGTTCGCGTCGAGCCGCTCGAGCAACTCGGCATTGCGCGCGACGCGCGCCTCGATCCTCACCTTCGGATGCGCACGCGCGAAACGCCCGAGCACGTCGGGCAGGATCGCTTCGCCGAAGTCCTCCTGAAGGCCGACCCGCACCCAGCCGTCGAGATTCACGCCGCGCACGGCCGCGGCCGCTTCGTCGTTCAGCTCGATCATCCGCCGCGCATAGCGCAGCATCGCGTCGCCGGCGTCGGTCAGCGCGAGCCCGCGGCCGGCCTTCACGAACAGCGGCGTGCCGGCCTGTTCCTCGAGCTTGCGGATCTGCGCGCTCACCGCCGACGACGAACGCGCGACGCGATCGGCGGCCTTCGCGAAGCTGCCGAGATCCACACCCGCGACCAGGCTGCGCAACGCCGCGACGTCGAAGTTCGGCCGGGCCAGCGTGGCGTCGGGTGCCACGAGCGACGCCTCGCCGTGGGCAGGGTCTTGTCCGGACATCTCAATCATCCCGTTTTATCGAACGATTCATCAAAAACTTTCCGATTTTCAGGATGAATGTAGGTCGCCACACTGGCGATGTCAATTTCCACACGGGCCCTATCGCCATGGATACCTCCTGCCTAGCATCCCCGTCCCCGTCCTTGCCAGCGCGCGACGCGCGCGGCCCGGCCCATCGCTGGCGCGTGCTCGCGGCCGGCGTCGCCGCGAACATGAGCTTTTCCGCCGCCGCGGCGGGCATTCCGACCACCGCCGTGTGGATGCGCTCGGCCTATCACCTCGACAACGGCGCGCTGGGCCTCGTGCTCGGCGCGCTCGGCTTCGGCGTCGCACTGTCCGAACTGCCGTGGGGGATCGCCGCCGACCGCATCGGCGATCGCCGCGTACTGCTCACCGGCCTCGTCGCGACCGCCGCGATGCTGGCGCTGATGGTGGCCACGATCGTCCCGGCCGCGCACGCGGTGCCGCCGCTCATGCGCGTCGTCGCGGCGATGGGCTGCGTCGGCCTGCTCGGCGGCAGCGTGAACGGCTCGAGCGGACGCGCGGTGATGCGCTGGTTCGGCGAGCGCGAACGCGGGCTCGCGATGAGCATCCGCCAGACGGCCGTGCCGCTCGGTGGCGGCGTCGGCGCGGCGCTGCTGCCGTCGCTCGCGTCGCATGCGGGCTTTGCCGCGGTGTACGGCGCGCTGATGCTGCTGTGTGCCGGATCGGCCGCGCTCACGTGGCGCTGGCTGCACGAACCGCCCGACACGGCGGCCACCGCGCCCGCCGCTGCGAACCGCGCCGTCGGGCACCAATCGCCGGCCGCGCCCGCGCGCAGTCCGCTCGCGAGCGGCCGCGTCTGGCGCATCGTGCTCGGCATCGGTGCGCTGTGTGCGCCGCAGTTCGCGGTACTCACGTTCGCGACCGTGTTCCTGCACGATTTCGGCCGGCTCGGCCTCGCCGGCATCAGCGCGGCGATGGTCGCGCTGCAGTTGGGCGCGATGGTGATGCGCGTGTGGAGCGGCCGCCATACCGACCGGCACGGCAACCGGCGTGCGTACCTGCGCGGGTCGGTCTGCGTCGCGTCCGGATCGTTCGCGCTGCTCGCGGCCGCGACCGCCGGCAGCCCGCACGTGCCGCTCGCCGCGATCGTCGCGATCCTCGTGTTCGCCGGCATCTGCGTGTCGGCCTGGCACGGCGTCGCGTACACCGAACTCGCGACGCTCGCGGGCGCGAACCACGCAGGCACCGCCCTCGGGATGGCGAACACGGTCGTCTATCTCGGGCTGTTCGCGACGCCGCTCGCGATTCCGCCGCTGCTCGCCGTCAGCTCGTGGAGCGTGGTGTGGCTCGCGACCGCGCTGATCGCGGCGGCAACGTACCCGTTGTTTGCCCGCTAGCCAGCAAGCGGGCGCCAGCGGCGACGCCCGTCCTGCCGACCGCATGGCGCGGCATTCAGAACTTGTACACGGCAGACAGCATCGCCGAGCGGCCGTCGCCGAACTCGACGGCCGACGATTGCGATGCGTTTCCCGCCACCTGCCGCACGCGTTCGACATAGGCGCGATCGAACAGGTTGTCGACGTTCAGCTGGAAGCGCAGCCTGCGGCTCACGTCGTACGACGCCATCAGGTTGTGCACCCAGTACGCGCCGAGCTTGCCGTCGCCTTGCGACGTCACGTTGCGCCGGCCGACGAAGTGCGAACCGTAGCCGACCGTCCAGCCGGCCGGCAACCGATAGGTCGTCCACAGGTTGAACGCGTGCCGCGGCGTGTTGCCGAGCGCCTGTCCGTCGCGGCGCGGCGTGGCCGGTGAACCGAGCGTGACGCTCGCGAGATACGTGTAGTTGGCAAACACGTCCCACTGCGGCGTCACCTTGCCCGCGGCCCCGAGCTCGATGCCGCGAACGCGCTGCCGGCCCACGAGCGCGTAGCTGCCGTCGGCCATGCGTTCGCGTGCGTTGTTCTTTTCGGTCTGGAACAGCGCGCCGTTCAGCGCGACGCCCGCGAGCCCTTCCCATTTCGCGCCGAGCTCCAAACTCTCGTTCTTCTCGGGCGCGAGCGCACCGGTCGCCGCGCTCACGCCGGAGCCGGAGGTCACGAGAAATTCGGCGGACGGGTTGAACGACGTGCCATACGCGAAATACACGCGACCGTTGTCGGTCGGCTTGAACACGAGCCCCGCGCGCGTGCTCAGGTGACGGTCGGAACTGTCCGCGCGCTCGGCGGGCTTGCCGGCCGCGGCCCCTTTCGCCCAGCCGTCGATCCAGTCGTGCCGCAGCCCGACGTCGATGTCCCAGTAGCGGCCGACCGAGATCGTGTCGAACGCGTACAGCGCCTTCACGACCAGCGCGGTGTCCTGGCGGGCACTGTCCTCGCGCTGCGCCGGGCCGCGCCACACGCCGGGCGGCGCCGCGAGCGCAAAGCCGTCGGCCGGGTAGAACCGGTTGAGCCCGTACGAATAGGTCGTGCGGCCGTACGTTTCGCGCGAGATCTCGAAGCCCGTGACGAGCGTGTGCCCGACGCCGAACGTCGTGAACGTGCTCGTCACGTTCGTCTGGTTCGCCCACATCGCGGTCGACGCGTCGCGGCCGTAGCCTTGCGGCCCGGCCGGCTTGTAACGCCCGGGCGGCAGCCCTTCGAGGCTCACGCGCGCTCCCGAAATCACCGTATCGCGATTCAGGTGCGCGTAGCGGCTCAGGTTCTGCACCTTCAGGCCGGACGACACGTCGTGCTCGGCCTTCACGGTGAAGGCATCCGCGGCGATCCGTTCGCGATCCAGATTGCGCCAGCCGAAATAGCGGTCGCGCGACATGCCGGCCAGCACCTGGCCGTTGTGCGCAGGCAGCCCGTAGTCGGGCAGGTTGTTGTCGTACTGATGAAAATAGCCGAGCGTGACGCGCGTCGGCGTGCCGAGTCCAAATGCGAGCGACGGCGCGACGCCCCAGCGGCGCTTGCGGATGTCGTTGCGGCCCGGCACGTCGTTCACATGCGCCATCGCGTTCAGGCGGAACGCGGCCCGGCCTTCGGTGCCGAGCACCGGCCGGTTCGCATCGAGCGTCACGCGGCGGTAGCCGGACGTACCGAGCATCGTGCCGGCCTCCGTGAGCGCGCCGGCTTTCGGCGTCTTGCTGATCAGGTTCACCGAGCCGCCCGTCGTGCCCGCCCCGCCGAATACCGAGTTCGGCCCCTTGATCACCTCGACCGCCTCGATGTTGAACAGGTCGCTGCGATTGTTCTGCGGACTGTCGCGCAACCCGTCGAGCTGCATATTCGCGTTCGCGCCGAAGCCGCGGATATTGAACATGTCGCCCGACCCGCCGCCGCCTTCTCCCGCGTTGAACGTGATGCCCGCGACGTTCGACAGCGCGTCGCGCAGGCTCAGCGCCTGCTGTTCGTCGAGCACCGCGCGCGGCACGACGGTGATCGTCTGCGGCACGTCGAGCAGCGGCGTCGCATATTTCGCGGAACCCGACCGGTCGACGCGCGTACCGGCGTCGCGATTGCCGTGGACGAAGATCGGGCTCAGGTGCGGCGCGTGGCGCGGCTCGTCCTCTTCCGCGCACGCAGGCGCGGCGGCACAGGTCACCATCGCGAACGCAACGGACGCGGTCGCGCGACGCGGCGGCGTCGCGCTCGACAGAATGCAACGACTCATGTTCACTCCACCCCATTAACGAGAATGGTTCTCATTCAATAGAAATGGAGTCGACGTGGCAATTGGACACGTACGAACTTCGGGATCCGAATGAATCGTCGAACGACGCGGGCATGGCGCAGGCCAGCATGGCGCAGTGTGGCGTCTCGATCATTCGCACGGAGCGTGCGACAGCTGGCTGCGTGCGGTCTTCGCGTTCAGGAGGCCGCCGACGCTGTACACGCCACCGATGCGCGGCACCGTGAAATGGCAGCCGTTCGTCACACGCGGGCGGCGCAGCACGCCCCACGGCGCCCGCGCATCCGTCAGGCCGCCTCGCGTGCCAGCGCGCGCCGCGCGGCCGGCCGCTCGGCCTCGCGCTGCGCGTGGGCTGTCCACGCCGCATGCTGCGTCATGTCGAGTCCGATCGCGACACCCCAGCGATACAGCACCAACAGGAACGGATCGACGATCGAATGCGCACCCGGTTCAGCCCACGTTCGGCCATCGGCGAGCGCGGCCTCGATCGAGGCGTTCGCGGCTTCGATCGTGCCGCGCCCGTGTGCGCTGACCGCGCCGTGCAGCGCCGGATCGCCGATGAAGCGGCCCGGCCGCCACAACGCGCCGTAGCCGACGCCGTGCACCCAGCCGACCAGCCAGGCGAGCCATTCATGACACCGCGCCTCGCGCAGCGGTTCGCCGAGCGGCAGCAATTGCGCATCCGGATAGCGGTGCGCGAGATACGTGAGGATCGCAGGCGTTTCGGTCAGCACGCTCGGCTCGCCCGGAATCGCGAGCACGGGCACACGCGCCTTCGCGTTGATCGCCAGATAGGGCGCTGCGAGGTTCTGCTGCTTCTGCACCGAGACGATCTCGACGTCGAACGGCGCGCCGGTTTCCTCCAGCGCGATATGAGCGGCGAGCGAGCAGGCGCCCGGCGAAAGATAGAGACGATATGCGTTCATGGTGTGTGGCCCGACGGCGCTGTGGAAGACGGAACCGAGTGTAGGAACGCATCCCGATGCGCGGCAAACGAAGAATTGTCGCGCCTGAACATTAGTGTTACTAATACCCGCATGCGACGCATCCACCTCCCCCCGCTCCAGACGCTGCGTGCGTTCGAAGCCGCCGTGCGGCTGCAGAGCTTTACGCGCGCGGCCGATGCGCTTGCGCTCACGCAAGGCGCCGTCAGCCAGCACATCCGCGCGCTCGAGGCGCAGCTCGGCTACCCGCTCTTCACGCGCGAACGCAACGGCGCAACGCCAACGCATGCCGCGCATGCGCTCGCGCTACAGGTGCGCCAGGGCCTGAGCGTGCTCGAACGCGCGTTCGAGCCGGCGCTCGCCGTACGCAGCCGCCCGCGTACCTGCGACGTGACGCTGAACGTCAGCGTGCTGCCGAGTGTCGCTGAGCGCTGGCTCGCACCACGCCTGCCGCGCTTCACGGCCGCGCATCCGCACATCGCGATCGCGCTGCACCCGGACGTGGCGCTCGCGCCGCTGCGCAAGCGCGACCGCATCGACGTCGCGCTGCGCTACGGGCCCGGCAGCTGGCCGGGCGTCGTCGCCGAAAAGCTGATGAACGAGACGATCTTCCCGGTCGCGAGCCCCGCGTACCGCAATCGCGACGGCATTGCGCCGCGCGTGCCGGCCGATCTCGTGCGCGCGACGTTGCTGCGCCATCCCGCGCAGCCATGGGAACCGTGGCTCCAGGCTGCGCGGCTCGACCTCACCGAATCCGCTCGCGCGCCGCGTTTCGCCGATGCGAATGCGCTGATCGACGCGACGCTGAAAGGGCGTGGCGTCGCACTCGCGCGCCGCTCGCTGATCGAGCCCGAGCTCGCGGACGGCACGCTCGTGCGCGTATCGACGGTGCGCGTGACCGACGTGTATGCGCACTACGTCGTATGGCGCCCCGGCCATCCGCAGGAAGCGGCGATCCGCACGTGGCTCGACTGGCTGCGCAGCGAAGCGCGGCGCAGAACGCCGCGCCGCTGACGCTGCGGCTGACGCTCACGCGCGCGTCGGCATCGCCACCTTGTCGAGCGTGATCGGCAGATCGCGCACGCGCACGCCCGTCGCGTGATAGATCGCATTCGCGATCGCCGCCGGCACGCCCGTGATCCCTATTTCGCCGATGCCGCGGATGCCGAGCGGGTTGAAATGCGTGTCGCGTTCGTCGACGAAGCTCACGTCGAGATCGCCGATATCCGCGTTCACGGGTACGTGATATTCGGCGAGGTTCGCATTCGTGAAGCGGCCATGCCGCACGTCGAGGAACGAGCCTTCCTCGAGCGCGGTGCCGAGCCCCCACACCATCCCGCCGATCAGCTGGCTGCGTGCGGTCTTCGCATTCAGCAGGCTGCCGACGCTGTACACGCCGACGATGCGCGGCACCCGGATCGTGCCGAGTTCGGCATCGACGTGTACTTCGGCGAACACCGCGCCGAACGAATGAGATGCATAGCGCGACTTCTCGTCGCCCGGCTTCGCGGTCGCCTGCGCTTCGAGCGGCCGTCCGCCCGCGCGCGCGATCACCGCGGCGGCCGGATCGCGCCGCGACGGCTCGCCGCGATGCACGAGCCAGCCGTCGTCGACCGTCACGTCGTCCGCCGCGACGCCGTGCAGCGGCGAGCCCGAATCGGCGATCGCCAGCGCGATCAGCATCGCGCGCGCCCGCAGCGCGGCGTCGCGCACGGCCGGCGCGACGCTCGCCGCCGATTGCGAACCGCCCGACACCGGCGCGCGCGGCAGGCTCGAATCGCCGAGCACGAAGCGCACGTTCTGCGGCGCGAAGCCGAGCGCGTCGGCGGCGACTTGGGTCATGACCGTGTAGGTGCCGGTGCCGATGTCCTGCGTGCCCGACGCGACTTCGGCCGTGCCGTCCGGCAGGATGCGCGCACGCGCAGACGCCTCACTGCGATTCGCCGGATACGTCGCGGCGGCCATCCCGAGACCGACCAGCGTGTCGCCGTCGCGCATCGTGCGCGGCCCGCCGGTGCGCCGCGACCAGCCGAAGCGTTGCGCGCCGGCCTGGTAGCACTCGCGCAGCTTGTTGCTCGACCACGGCTTGCCATCCTCCGGGTCGACCTCCGCGTAATTCGCGAGCCGCAGCGCGACCGGATCCATGCCGAGCCGCCACGCGAGCTCGTCCATCGCCGATTCCAGCGCGAACGAACCGGACGCCTCGCCGGGCGCGCGCATGAACGTCGGCGTGCCGACGTTCAGCGACACGATCCGGTGCGTGGTCGCGTGGTTCGGCACTGCATACATGATCCGCGACGGCATCCCGCACATCTCCGTCCAGTCCTCGAACGTCGACGTGGTGACGATCGAGTCGTGGCGCAGCGCGGTCAGCGTGCCGTCGGCGCGCGCGGCCAGCACGACGCGCTGCTCGGTGAACGGGCGGCCGCCGACCGGGCCGAACATCTGCGGCCGCGTCAGCGCAAGGCGCACCGGGCGGCCCACCAGGCGCGCGGCCATCGCGCACAACGACACGTGCGACCACGACGATCCCTTGCAGCCGAAGCCGCCGCCGAGGAACGGCGAGATCACGCGCACCTGCTCCGGCGCGATGCCGAACACCGCGGCCACCGCCGTGCTGGCGCCCGACACGCCCTGCGTCGCGTCGTGCAGCGTGAGCGTCGGGCCGTCCCAGTGCGCCATCGTCGCGTGCGGCTCGAGCGGGTTGTGATGCTGCATCGGCGTCGTGTAGGTGGCGTCGATGCGCACCGCGCCCTCGCGCAGGCCCGCATCGAGGTCGCCGCGCTGCGTGTCCATCGCGCGCCCCTGCTGCTTCGGCGGCACGCGCGCGCCGCGCTTCGCGCGCACGAAATCGAGCGTGGCATCGCTCGCGCGATAGCGCACCTGCACGGCATTCGCGGCGTCGGTCGCCTGCTCGAGCGTTTCGGCGACGACGACCGCGACAGGTTCGTTGCTGTAGCGCACCGTGTCGTCCTGCAACAGCGTGAGCCGGCGCCCGGCCGGCGGCGACAGCGGCGTGCGGCCGCCGTTGGGCAACCGCATCGCGTTCTCGTGCGTCATCACGAGCAGCACGCCGGGCATCGCGCGTGCGCGTGCCGCGTCAATCGATTCGATGCGCCCCGCTGCGATCGTGCTCGTCACGAGCACCGCGTGCGCGAGGCGCGTATCGGCGAATTCGGCCGCATAGCGCGCGCCGCCCGTCACTTTGAGTACGCCGTCGACACGGTCGAGCGGCTGTCCAGTCACCGTGTTCATGCCGCATCTCCCGTCGTGCCAGCGGCCGCATGCACCGCACGGACGATCGCGCGCTGCGCGAGCGCGACCTTGAATCGATTGCCGTCGAGCGGCCGCGCGTCGCGCAACGCGAGCGCAGCCGCCTCGCGCAGCGCCGCATCGGTCGGCGCGCGGCCGACGAGATGCCGTTCCGCGGCCGTCGCACGCAGCGGCTTGTGCGCCACGCCGCCGAGCGCGATGCGCGCCTCCGTCACCTGCGCACCGTCCAGCCGCAACGCGGCGGCCACCGCGACCAGCGCGAACGCGTAACTCGCGCGGTCGCGCACCTTCAGATAGTGCGCATGGTCCGCAAAGCGCGGCGGCGGCAGATCCACCGACGTAATCAGTTCGCCCGGTTCGAGCGTCGTGTCGAGGTCGGGCCGATCGCCGGGCAACCGGTGAAACGACGCGAACGGAATCTGCCGCGCGCCGCGTGGGCCGCTCACCTGTACGACCGCGTCGAGCGCCGCGAGCGCGACGCTCATGTCCGACGGGTTCACCGCGACGCACTGCTGGCTGGCGCCGAGAATCGCGTGCATCCGGTTGTGCCCGCCGATCGCCGCGCAGCCGCTGCCCGGCTCGCGCTTGTTGCATTGCGCGAACGCGGGATCGTAGAAATACGGGCAGCGCGTGCGCTGCATCAGGTTGCCGCCGACGGTCGCCATGTTGCGCAATTGCGCGGACGCGCCGGCGAGCAGCGCCTGCGACAGCAGCGGATAGTCCGCGCGGATACGCGGATGAGCGGCCGCATCGCTGTTGCGCACGAGCGCACCGATACGCAGTCCGCCATCCGGCAACGCGTCGACCGTATCGAGGCCCGCGATGCGCGTGATGTCGATGAGCGTGACGGGCCGCGCGACGCCGCCCTTCATCAGGTCCAGCAGGTTCGTGCCGCCGCCGATGAAGGCCGCGCCCGGCCGCTGCGCCGCCCGCACGGCGCCCGCGACGTCGGTTGCCCGTTCGTAGGAGATCGCTTCCATGGCCGGGTCCTCCCGCGCTAGCCGTTCGCCGCGTGCGCGGCGCGCACGGCGGCGACGATGTTCGGGTACGCACCGCAGCGGCACAGATTGCCGCTCATGCGCTCGCGGATCTCGTTGTCCGACAATTGTGCGGGCCGGCGTCGCACGTCGTCGGTGACGGCGCTCGCCGCGCCCGCCGAAAACTCGTCGAGCAGCGCGGTCGCGGAACACAGCTGGCCGGGCGTGCAGTAGCCGCACTGGAATGCATCGTGATCGACGAACGCACGCTGCATCGGGCTCAGCACGCCGCCGCGCGCGAGCCCCTCGACGGTCGTGATCCGCTCGCCTTCGTGCATCACCGCGAGCGTCAGGCACGCGTTGATGCGCCGCCCGTCGACGAGCACCGTGCACGCGCCGCATTGCCCGCGGTCGCAGCCTTTCTTGGTGCCGGTGAGGCCCGCGTATTCGCGCAGCGCGTCGAGCAGCGTGACGCGCGGTTCGAGCTGCAGCGTGTATTCGCGCCCGTTGATGTCGAGCCGCACGGGCCGCGCCGGGACCGTATCGCGATGCGTCGCCGCAGGCGTGGATGTCGTGTGCGGCTGCTGCGGATGAACGTGCGATGCGGCGCCGACGGTCGCGGCCGCCGCCGCCGATTGCAGAAAGCGGCGCCGTGCGGCGCTGGACGGCGTATCGTGCGGCAACGGCGGCGACGCCGCATGGCCGGCCGCGAGCGGCGACGGGGCAGCATCGCTCGCGGGTCCGGTGGACGGGGGGATGGGTCGATCGCTGGACATGGCTTCTGCTCGCTCCCTGGTTGATGGATGCGGATACGCCGCCCGTGCCCGGTTGGCCGCGCGGGACGGCGCGTGCATCGGCGCTGCGAGCAATTCCGGTGCCGCAAGCCGACACGGGTCTTCGCCTGCGCCGGGCAGATTGCGTTCACGCGTTGCGAACGGACCGCACGCAGGTATCGGTTACCGCTTCTGTCACGTGCGTGCCGCTACGCTGGCGCGTGGCTGACCGCCGGCTGTCGATGCGGTAAAAAACACGCATTCGGCAGTGGCGCGGGCGACACATCGACCGACGCTGGCCAAAGGCGTCCGCACCGCCGTGCACGACACGTCGCATCGCGTGCATGGTTCGTCGCGTTGCACGCGCGTGTAAATGCGCGCGGCCACTACATCCGCCATGAAAATTCGGCGGGGCGACCCGGCTCCGCCGCCGTGAAAGCGTATGGTCAGCATCACGAAAGCCGTTCGCGATCACGCGCCGGTCGCAAACGATTCACCGAATCGTCGCATCGCACGGGCATACTCGAAAACGTTTCCCGATCCGCCTGCCAGGAGAGAAGTGATGCGTCGTGTTGCCCTCGTCGTCGTTCTATGTGCCGCCGCCTTCGCCGCCGCCTGCAGCGACGACGCGCCGCACGACGCGCACGCAACCGACGCCTCGCAACAGGCCGGCGCATCGTCCGGCGCCGCGAGCGCGTTCAACAGCGCTGCCGGTGCGAGCACCGCCGCGTCCGATGCCGCGCCGCTCGCGCCGCCCGTCGTCCACTACCCGCCCGACGATGACGACGACGCGAAGCCCGCGACGAACGCGGGCGCATCCGCCATCGCCGCGTCGTCGCCGCACTGATCCCGCCGTTCCTGTTGGTGTCCCCAGTCCCCGATCGCAGAACCGAGGTGAAATAACATGACGTCATCCAGCCGCCGCCGTTTCCTGCATACCGTCGCACAGTCGGCGGGCGCGGCCGTCGCGCTCAACGCGTTCCCCGAATCGATCCGCCGCGCGCTCGCGATTCCGGCCGCGCGCGGCACCGGCACGATCCGCGATGTCCAGCACATCGTCGTGTTCATGCAGGAGAACCGCTCGTTCGACCATTACTTCGGACACCTGCGCGGCGTGCGCGGCTACAACGACCGCTTCCCGATTCCGCTGCCGAACGGCAAGCCGGTGTGGTACCAGCCGTCGAAGGAAGACCCGGCGAAGCCCGTGCTGCCGTTCCGGCTCGACACGAAGACGACCAGCGCGCAGTGCCTGGGCGCACTCGACCACTCGTGGGCGAAGACCCATGCGGCGATCGACGGCGGCCGCTACGACCAGTGGCCCGCGAACAAGACCGACATGACGATGGGCTATCACGTGCGCGAGGACATCCCGTTCCATTACGCGCTCGCCGATGCGTTCACCGTGTGCGACAACTACTTCTGCTCGCTGCCGGGGCCGACCCACCCGAACCGTTCGTACCTGATGACGGGCACGGTCGACCCGACCGGCAAGTTCGGCGGCCCGCTGCTCGACAACGCCGACTACGTCGACGGCGACCTGCCGCCCGCGTACCAGCTGCTGTCGTGGACGACCTTCCCCGAACGGCTCGAGGCGCACGGCGTGTCGTGGCAGATCTACCAGCAGGGGCTCACGTGGGCCGACCCGTACAACGGCAACTACGGCACGAACATCCTGCAGAACTTCACGAACTTCATCAACGCGAAGCCGGGCTCGTCGCTGTACCAGCGCGCGCAGACGGTGCGCACGCTCGACAACCTGAAGGACGACGTGATCAACGACCGGCTGCCGCAGGTGTCGTGGCTGCTGCCGCCCGCCGTGTTCTCCGAGCATCCGAAATACACGCCCGCGTACGGCGCGAACTACACGTCGCAGATCCTCGACGCGCTGACGTCGAACCCCGACGTGTGGGCGAAGACGGTGCTGTTTATCATGTACGACGAAAACGACGGCTTCTTCGATCACGTCGTGCCGCCGCAGCCGCCGACCTCGGCCGCGCAGGGCGCATCGACCGTGACCACCGACGGCGAGCTGCATACGGTCGTGAATCCCGGCCGCGGCGGCAGCTACACGGCCGACGGGCTGCCGTACGGCCTCGGGCCGCGCGTGCCGATGACGGTCGTGTCGCCGTGGTCGAAGGGCGGCTTCGTGTGCTCGCAGGTATTCGACCACACGTCGGTGATCCGCTTCATCGGCGAGCGCTTCGGCGTCGACGAGCCGAACATCACGCCGTGGCGCCGGACCGTCTGCGGCGACCTCACCGCCGCGTTCGACTTCCGCTCGTCCGACGCGACGTTCCCGACGCTGCCCGATACGAGCCAGTACCGCTCGATCGCCGACCAGCAATGCACGTCGCAACCCGCGCCGAGCGTGCCCGCGACGCCGTCGCCGATCGACCCGCAGGAACCGGGCGTGCGCCCGGCGCGCGCGCTGCCGTACGAACTGCACGTGAACGCGAGCCTCTACGGCGGCAACACGCTGCGCATCGAGTTCGCGAATCGCGGCAACCAGGGCGCGCACTTCCAGGTGTACGCGACCAACCGCACCGACGGCCCGTGGCGCTACACGGTCGGCGCGCGCCGCGTGCTGCACGCGGACTTCGACCTGACGGAGACGAACGGCGCGTATGCGTTCTCGGTGTACGGGCCGAACGGCTTCGTGCGGATGTTCGCGGGCAACGTGTCGGCCGCGACGGCGCGCCGCCGCAACCAGGCGCAGCCGGAGGTGAAAGCCGGCTACGACATCGCGAACGGCAACCTGTACCTGAAGCTGCGCAACCACGGCAGCGGTCACGTGACGCTGACGCTGACCGACAACGCGTACGGCACGCCCGCGCGCCAGGTGACCCTGCACGGCGGCGACGAACGCGTCGAGCAATGGGCGCTCGCGTCGAGCCACCACTGGTATGACGTGACGGTGAGCGACGGCGTGAACGGCACGTTCTCGCGCCGCTTCGCGGGCCACGTCGAGAACGGCCGGTCGAGCTACTCGGATCCGGCCGCGGTGCGCCCGGTCTCCGCGTCGTAAGCGCGGCGGCACGACGGTGCGCGGCGTCGGCCGCGCGGCGCGTGCCGTCGAATCTCAGATCGCGTGCGCGAGCGCGCGCTCGACGGGTGCGACGTCGAAGCCGTCGTCCGCGTCGCGAAAGCGCAGCGGCGCCGCGCAATGCACCAGCGTGTCGATGAAATACTTCGCGCGCGGCCACGGCCCGAAGCCGGCCGCGGTGTTGATGTGGCCCGCGTCGCCGAGGTTCACGAATGCGCTGCCGAGCCGCTGCGCGAGCGTGCGCGCATCGGCGAGCGGCATCCACGGGTCGGTTTCGCTGCCGATCACGATCGACGGCACCGCGAGCCGGCGCGCGTCGAACGGCCCGGCGAACGTGAATTTCTTCGGACTGGCGGGCGCGACGAGCAGCACGCCCGCGACGTCGGCCGCCTGCGGCCATTGCGCGAGCGCATGCGCGGCCGCGAGGCAGCCGAAGCTGTGCGCGGCCAGCACGAACGGGCCGCGCTCGCGTTCGAGCAGCACGCGCACGGACTGCGCCCAGCGCGCGAGATCGGGGGCGTCCCAGTCGGCCTGCTCGACCCGCAGCGAACGCGGGAACTGCCGCTCCAGCCAGGTCTGCCAGTGGGCGCCTTCGCTGCCGTGCAGGCCCGGAACGGTCACGAGCCGCGGCGGCCACGCCGATTTGCTGCATGCGCGCATGATTGCCCTCGCTTGCTTTGCTTGGAGACGAGGTTCGATTGTGGCGTGGCGTGCGCGGCGGCCGAACCAATATTTTGTGCTTTGCTTTTGCGCGGGACGGTAGCCGGGCGACCGCCGGCGCGGGCCCCGCGGTGCGGGCCGGCAGCCTCGCGGCGGCGCAATGCGCCGCGAAACCGTAGAATGTGGGCTTCCCGCTTGCCTTGCATCGGATCGAACCGGGGCGCCCCGCGCCGGTTCCGATCGACAGGAGACGCCCGATGTCCGCTACGCCCGCCGGCGCGCTGCGCCCGTTCCATCTCGCCTTCCCCGTGTCGAGCCTCGCCGGCGCGCGCGCGTTCTACGGCGGCCTGCTCGGCTGCCCCGAGGGCCGCAGCTCCGAGCACTGGGTCGACTTCGACTTCTTCGGCCATCAGCTCGTCGCGCACCTCGCGCCGGACGAAACCGGCAAAAGCGCGGTGAACCCGGTCGACGGCGACGACGTGCCCGTGCGCCATTTCGGCGTCGTGCTGTCGATGGACGAATGGCATGCGCTCGCCGACAAACTGAAGGCCGCGCATACGCGCTTCGTGATCGAGCCGCATATCCGCTTCAAGGGCGAGGTCGGCGAGCAGGCGACGATGTTCTTCCTCGATCCGTGCGGCAACGCGCTCGAGTTCAAGGCGTTCGCCGACATCGGCCAGCTGTTCGCGAAGTAAGCGCATGAAGATCCTGTTCTACTCGCCGCACCAGGAAGCCGGCGCCTGGCGCGACGCGATCGCGCAGGCGCTGCCCGAGGCCGAGCTGCGCGCGTGGCAGCCGGGCGACACGGCCGCCGCCGACTACGCGCTCGTGTGGCGCGCGCCGCGCGAGCTGTTCGCGCCGCGCGACGGCCTGCGCGCGATCTTCAACCTCGGCGCGGGCGTCGATGCGCTGCTCGCGCTCGATCGCGCGCATCCCGGCACGCTGCCGCGCGACGTGCCGCTGGTGCGCCTCGAGGATTCGGGCATGGCGCGGCAGATGATCGAATACGTGACGCACGCGGTGCTGCGCTACCTGCGCCGCTTCGACGAATACGACGCGTTGCAGCGCGAGCGCCGCTGGCAGGTGCTGGAGCCGCATCCGCGCGCGAGCTTCACCGTCGCGGTGCTCGGCCTCGGCGTGCTCGGCGCGCAGGTCGCGCAGGCGCTCGCCGCGCTCGGCCTGCCGGTGCGCGGCTACAGCCGCAGCCCGAAACGGCTCGACGGCGTCGCGACCTTCGCGGGCGACGACGCGTTCGACGCGTGCGTCGACGGCGCGAAGGTGCTCGTCAACCTGCTGCCGAGCACGCACGATACCGACGGGATCCTGTCGGCGCGGACCTTCGCGAAGCTGGCGCCGGGCGCATACCTGGTGAACGTCGCACGCGGCGCGCATCTCGTCGAAGCCGACCTGCTCGACGCGCTCGCGAGCGGCCAGGTCGCCGCCGCGACGCTCGACGTGTTCCAGCACGAGCCGCTGCCGGTCGACCACCCGTTCTGGCACGCGCCGCGCATCACGATCACGCCGCACAGCTCGGCCGAGACGCTGCGCGACGAAGCCGTCGAGCAGATCGCCGGCAAGATCCGCGCGCTCGAGCGCGGCGAGCGCGTCGGCGGCATCGTCGACTACGCGCGCGGCTACTGAATTCCACCTATACGAGACCGGAGACAACCATGACGTTCCCCACCGCCGTCAAGATCGTCGAAGTCGGCCCGCGCGACGGGCTGCAGAACGAAAAGACCTTCGTACCGACCGACGTGAAGATCGCGCTCGTCGACCGGCTGTCGCGCGCCGGCTTCCGCAATATCGAGGCCGCATCGTTCGTGTCGCCGAAATGGGTGCCGCAGATGGCCGACGGCGCCGACGTGATGGCCGGCATCGAGCGCCGCCCGGGCACCGTGTATTCGGTGCTCACGCCGAACCTGAAAGGCTTCGAGAACGCGCTCGCCGCACGCGCCGACGAAGTGGTGATCTTCGGCGCGGCGAGCGAGGCATTCTCGCAGCGCAACATCAACTGCAGCATCGCGGTGAGCATCGCGCGCTTCGAGCCGGTCGCGAAGGCCGCGAAGGATGCCGGCCTGCGGCTGCGCGGCAGCGTGTCGTGCACGCTCGGCTGCCCGTACCAGGGCGAGGTGCCGGTCGCGTCGGTCGTCGACGTCGTCGAACGCTTCGCCGCGCTCGGCTGCGACGAGATCGACATCGCCGACACCATCGGCGTCGGCACGCCGAAGCGCACGCGCGAAGTGCTGTCGGCCGTCACGCGCGTGTTCCCGCGCGAACGGCTGTCGGGCCACTTCCACGACACCTATGGCCAGGCGCTCGCGAACATCTACGCGGCGCTGTTCGAAGGGATCGAGATCTTCCACGCGTCGGTCGCCGGCCTCGGCGGCTGCCCGTACGCGAAGGGCGCGACCGGCAACGTCGCGACCGAGGACGTGCTGTACCTGATGCAGGGCCTCGGCATCGACACCGGCATCGATCTCGCGCAGGTGGTCGCCGCCGGCGACTTCATCTCGAACGCGATCGGCCGCGCGAACGTGTCGCGCGCCGGTCGCGCGCTGCTCGCCAAGGCGCAGAGCGCGGCCGACGCGCCGAGCTGCGCGTGACCCCGACACTCACCGGACTCCCCATGACGACACCCGCTTCATTCGACTCTCTCCCCGATTCCGCGCGACGCGTCGCGCTGCTGCTGCGCGAACGCGGGCATGCGAAAGGGATCGTGATGCTCGCCGAAACCGGCAAGACCTCCGCCGAAGCCGCGGCCGGCCTCGGCTGCTCGGTCGCGCAGATCGCGAAGTCGATCCTGTTTCGCCGCGAATCCGACGGCCTGCCGGTGCTCGTCGTCGCGAGCGGCGTGAATCGCGTCGACGAGAAGAAGGTCGCCGCCCAGGTCGGCGCGGTCGGCCGCGCCGATGCGAAGTTCGTGCGCGACCATACCGGCTACGCGATCGGCGGCGTGTGCCCGATCGGCCATCTCGTCGAACCGGTCACGCTGATCGACGCCGACTTGCTCGAGCTCGACAGCCTGTGGGCCGCCGCCGGCCATCCGCACGCGGTGTTCAACCTGTCGCCGCAGGAACTCGTCGCGCTGACGGGTGCGCCGGTCGCCGACGTCGCATTGCGTAACGACGCATGAGCGACGTGCCGGTACCGGTCGGCACGGTCGCCTCGCCGTGCACCGACGTCTGCAGGATCGATCCGCGCACCGACTGGTGCGCGGGCTGCCTGCGCACGCGTGACGAGATCAAGGGATGGCGCGCGTCGGACGACGACGCGAGACGCGTGCTGCTCGCGCGGCTCGATGCGCGGCGGCGCCTGCTCGCGCGGAGCGGCGCATAAAAAAATGCCGTTCGGCCTGCTTGGCGAACGGCATGAGATCGGAATCCTGTGAACGTGATCAACGTCACAGCCGCATCATACGAGCGACGCCGCAGCGTCGCATCGGGTGTTTCCCTACAACTCCTTACGGCCTGTCTGGCGCGCAATCCGCGTGCCCGGAGGCGACGCCGACGGGCCTGGCGGCAAGCCGTAGCGGCAAGCCGAATCGCACAACCGTTTCAGTTACCGACCGCCGCGCGACGCGCCGGCACGATGCGCCAGCCGAGGTTCACGCCGGCCGCCGCGAGCAGGATCAGCAACGCGCCGAGCACCTGCGTCCACGCGAGAGTCTGCCCGAACGCGATGCGATCGACGATGATCGCGACGACCGGATAGACGAACGACAGCGCGCCCGTCATCGCGACCGGCAGCTTCTGGATCGCGCCGTACAGCAGCACGTACATCAGGCCGGTGTTGACGACGCCGAGCACGACGAGATCGAGCCACTGCGCGGCCGTCGCCGGCAGCGTGTCGAAGTGCGCGAACGGCGCGAGCAGCACGATGCCGAGGCCGGCCTGCAGCAGCGCGAGCAGGTGCGGCGGCGTGCCTTTCAGGTGCTTCGTGACGATCGACGACACCGCGTACAGGAACGCCGCGCCGAGCGACAGCGCGACGCCTTCGAGATATTCGCCGGGCACCGCGAGCACGGCCGGCTCGACCCGCACCACGCAGACGAGCCCGATGAAGGCGAGCGCGAGCCACGCGATCGTCGACGCGCTGATCCGTTCGCGGAACACGAGCGCGCCGAGCGCGACGAGCATGAACGGCTGCGTGTTGTAGACGGCGGTCGCCATCGAGATCGACGCGCGCGAATACGCGGCGAACAGCAGCAGCCAGTTCGCGACGATCGCGACGCTGCCGAGCGTCGCGAGCGCGAGCATGCGCGGCGAGAACAGCGCGCGGCGCAGCAAGCCGAGCGCCGCGCAGACGATCGCGAGCGTCGCGGCGCCGAACAGGCAGCGGAAGAACACGACATTGGTGAGCGGTTGCTGCGACGACATCACGAGCCAGCCGATCGTGCCGGACATCAGCATCGCGACGACCATCTCGGCGGCACCGCGGCGGATTTCGTTCGAGGCCATCATGGACTCCGTTTGGCGAGAGAAGATGACTTCGATTCTAGAAACTTGCTTTCCGTGCATCCACGGCTAAACTGAAGCGAAACGACCGATTCACCTTCGAAAGCAAAGCGATCATGTCGAAACGCCTTTCCCCGCCCGCCGTCGCGTCGCTGGACGCGACCGACCGCGCGATCCTCGCGGCGCTCGCCGAGGATGCGCGCATCGCCACCAGCGAGCTGGCGCGACAGATCGGGCTGTCGGCGCCCGCGACCGCCGACCGCGTGCGGCGGCTCGAAGCGCAGGGCGTGATCGCGGGCTTCACCGTCGAGCTCGACCCGCGCGCGCTCGGCTACACGCTGCAGGCGATCGTCCGCGTGAAGCCGCTGCCGGGGCAGCTGCATCTGGTCGAGGAGGTGTTGCGGCGGATTCCGGAATTCGTCGAATGCGACAAGGTAACCGGCGAGGACTGCTTCATCTGCCGGCTCTACCTGCGCACGATCGAGCACCTCGACGACATCCTGTCGAAGGTGACGGAGCGCGCGGAAACGAGCACGGCGATCGTGAAATCGACGCCCGTGCCGCGCCGCCTGCCGCCGCTGGTCGAAGACGACGCCGCGCGCCGCTGATCCTCGAACGCTGACCGTCGACGCGCAGCAAGCGCCGCGCGACCGGCCGCGGCCGGCACCGCTCACGCGGCCGCGTCGCGCGCTTCGAAGAACGCGAGCAGCTCGTCGATCAGCGCGACGGGCGCCTCTTCCGGAATGTAGTGCCCGCAATCGAGCGCGCGGCCGCTGACGTCGCGCGCGACGCGCCGCCATTCGTCGAGCGGATCGAAGCAGCGGCCGACGATCCCGTGCTCGCCCCACAGCACGCGCAGCGGGCACGCGACCTTGTTGCCGCGCTCGAGATCCGCGCGATCGTGTTCGAGATCGATCGTCGCCGACGCGCGGTAGTCCTCGCACATCGCGTGCACGGCGCCCGGCTGCGCGAGCGCGGCGCGATACGCGGCGAGCGCCTCCGGCGCGAACGGCGCGAGCCCGGCCGAGCGGTTGCCCATCACGCGCTCGATGTACGCATCGGTGCGGCCTTCGATCAGCGTTTCGGGCAGCGGCGCCGGCTGGATCAGGAAGAACCAGTGGAAATACGCGGTCGCGAACGCGCGGTCGGTCTGCTCGTACATCGCGAGCGTCGGCGCGATGTCGAGCAGCATCATCCGCTCGACGGCCGCCGGATGATCGAGCGCGAGCCGGTGCGCGACGCGCGCGCCGCGATCGTGCGCGCACACATGGAATTGCTCGAAACCGAAATGGCGCATCACGGCGACCTGGTCGGCCGCCATCGCGCGTTTCGAATACGGCGCATGCCGCGCGTCGCTCGGCGGCTTGCCCGACGTGCCGTAGCCGCGCAGGTCGGTCGCGATCACCGTGAAGTGATTCGCCAGCGTCGCGGCGACGCGATGCCAGATCATGTGGGTCTGCGGGTGGCCGTGCAGCAGCAGAAGCGGCGGCCCCGCGCCTCCTTTGACACCGAAGATGTCGGTGTCCTGCACCGTCACGCGAAACGGAGCAAACGCCTCAAACGACATGGTTTGTTTCTCGTTGGTTTGTTATGGCGGATATTGTAGGAGCGCCCGGCCGGCTGCTGCGCGCGCCAGATGCCCGAATACGTAGAAAGAGAACACTCACTCGATTGTCGCCACGCCGCGCGGTTTGTTAAGCTCGCGTAGAATCGCACGACCGTTCGTATTAATATGAACGCGCGGCGGTACCGCTACACTCGAAGCACCGGTCGACCGCCAAGCATGCATGCCGGCGTCGGCGCGCCCGCGCCGGGCCCGGCCGCCCCTCGAGACTGGAGACATCAACATGGCATTGCCCGCCGTCCTGCAGAACCTGACGCTGCCCGTCATCGCGTCGCCGATGTTCATCGTCAGCTACCCCGAACTCGTGCTCGCGCAATGCAAGGCGGGTATCGTCGGATCATTTCCCGCGCTCAACGCCCGTCCGGCCGAACTGCTCGACGAATGGCTCACGCAGATCCAGTCCGAACTCGCCGACCACAAGGCGAAGCACCCGGACGCGGTGATCGGCCCGATCGCGGTCAACCAGATCGTCCACCAGTCGAACGTCCGGCTCGAGCACGACGTGCGCGTGTGCGTCGAGCACAAGGTGCCGATCTTCATCACGAGCCTGCGCGCGCCGGCGCGCGAGATCGTCGACGCGGTGCACAGCTACGGTGGCATCGTGCTGCACGACGTGATCAACCTGCGCCACGCGCAGAAGGCGCTCGAAGCGGGCGTCGACGGGCTGATCCTCGTCGCGGCCGGCGCCGGCGGCCACGCGGGCACGACGTCGCCGTTCGCGCTCGTGGGCGAAGTGCGCAAGATGTTCGACGGCCCGATCGTGCTGTCCGGCGCGATCGCCAACGGCGGCTCGATCCTCGCCGCGCAGGCGATGGGCGCCGACTTCGCGTACATGGGCACGCGCTTCATCGCGACGCAGGAAGCGCACGCGGTCGAGGACTACAAGCACGCGATCCTCAACGCGAAATCGTCCGACATCGTCTACACGAACCTCTTCACCGGCGTGCACGGCAACTACATCCGCGAGAGCATCGAGAAGGCCGGCCTCGATCCGGACGCACTGCCGGAATCGGACAAGTCGAAGATGAATTTCGGCGGCGACAAGGCGAAGGCGTGGAAGGACATCTGGGGTGCCGGCCAGGGCGTCGGCCTGATGGACGACCTGCCGAGCGTCGGCGCGCTCGTTGAGCGCCTGAAGCGCGAGTACGACGACGCGAAGGCACGACTCGGCATCGCGCGCTGACGCGGGCGGCGGGTTGCGCCACCGGCGCGCACGACGTCGGACCAAACAAAAAAGCGCGAACCGCAACGGCTCGCGCTTTTTTCATGTCCGCCACGCGGGCGGCCGGCGCCGGTCAGCCCGCGCGCTTGATCCGCGTGATCGGCAGCACGCGCAGGCGCGACTCGATCGACGGGCACAGCGACTGCCCTTCGAATCGTGCCGCGAGGAAGTCGACGAACGAGCGCACCTTCGCGGACACGTGGCGACGGCTCGCGTACACCGCATAGATCGGCGCCTCGTGCGGCGGCACGGCGTCGAGCAGCACCGGCACGAGCCGGCCGGATTCGATGTCGTCGCCGACCACCTCGGTGCCGAGCAGCGCGATGCCCGCGCCCGCGAGCACGGCCGCGCGCAGCCCCTCGAGATGGTTCACGATCAGGTTGCCGTTCAGGTTCACGCGCGACGCGGCGGCCGCGTCGATCACCAGCGAATCGAGCATCGTCGAATTCGAATCGCGACGCAGGTAGTTGTGGTGCGCGAGATCGGCGATCGTCTGTGGCGTGCCGTGCTTGTCGAGATACTCGGGCGACGCGACCAGCAGGATGTGCGCGGTCGCGATCTGCCGCGCGACCAGCGACGACGATTTCAGCCCGTTCGGCGCCGCGCGCACCGCGACGTCGTAGCCTTCCTCGATCAGGTCGACCACGCGATCGGACAGCGTCACGTCGACGGTCACGTCCGGGAACCGACCCGCATAATCGGTGACGGCCTGCATCACGTGCCGCAATCCGAACGCGGACAGCGACGTCACGCGCAGGCGGCCCTGCGGCACCACGCTCGCGGCGCCGACCGCCTGTCCGGCTTCGTCGAGTTCCGACAGCGCCTGCACGAGGCGCTCATAGTATTCGCGTCCCGCCTCGGTCGGCGCGACACGTCGTGTCGTGCGATGCAGCAGCCGCGCGCCGAGCTGCTGCTCGAGATGCATCACGTGCTTGCTCGCCATCGCGGCCGACATCTGCATGCGCTCGGCCGCGCCGACGAAGCTGCCCACTTCGACGACGTAGCGAAACACATTCATGCTGACGAGGGTATCCATCGAACTAGCTCGCAATTCCTGGGAATTATGCAATTACGAGATAGGGTAACAAAGGCGAGGAAACAAAAAGGTCAACAAAGGCAAAACGGCGCCGCGAAAAGCGGCGCCGTTTTTTCGGGGCGCAATGCCGGCACATGCGACGCGCGTTGCGTGCGCGTCCGAACCGACGAATCGTCAGAACTTCGCGCGGATGCCTGCGCCGAACGTATTGCCGCTCGACAGGCCGCTGATGTGGTCGTTCATGTACGCAGCGTAGACGTCGGTGCGCTTGGACAACGGATAGTCGTAGCCGACGGCCCAGGTCTGGCGCGTCTGGTCGAGGCCGCCGCCGTCGCGCGAGTACGCGTACGACGCCATCGCGTTGCCGACGCCGAGCGGCACCGACACGCCGCCCTGCGCGGTGTTCACGTGCCAGCTGCCGGCGACCTGGTCGTTCTTCGTATACATGTACTGGCCGAACAGCTTCACGTACTTCAGGTCGTAGGTCGCGCCGACCAGCCCGATGCCCTGGCTCTTCATGCCGGTCACGAGCGAGCTCAGGTCCTGCGGGCCGTTGTTGAAGTTTACGTACTGGTAGACGGCGGTCGCCGCGAACGGGCCGTTCGCGTAGTTGAACTGCGCGCTCCACTTCTTCGAGCGGTTGTCGCCGGCCGTGTTGCCGAGCGCGTACATCGCCGCGAAATTCAGGCCCCCGAACGAAGGCGACGTGTAGGACAGCGCGTTGTTCCAGCCCGAATCGCCGACCGCGCCCTGGTCGCTCGGATAGGTCGGGAACGTGCCGAGGCCCAGGAACACGTGGTACACCATCGGCGAGAAGGTGTACGAATCGTAGAACGGGTTGAACAGGATCGTCGACAGGAACAGGTGCGTCGTCAGGCGGCCCGCCGTCACCGTGCCGTACGGCGAGCTGACGCCGACGTATGCGTTGCGCGCGAAGAACGTGTCGCCCTGGAAGCGGCCGAACTGGCCGTTCTGCGCACGGAAGAAGCTCTCCAGCGTGAAGATCGCCTTGTAGCCGTCGCCGAGATCCTCGGCGCCGTGCAGGCCCCAGTAGGACGTCGACATCCCGCCGCCCGACACGTTCCATGCGCGATCGCCGCCCGGAAACTTGGTGGCGCCGACCCATTCGTCGACCTGACCGTAGAGCGAGACGCTCGACTGCGCGTGAACGGGTGCGGTTGCGGCCACGCAGGCGGCCGCGGCGATCAGCTTGACGGACGTGCGCGACGCACGGCGAGCGAATGCTTTCATGGGATCTCCAGGGTTTTGTCGAATGTCGATAAGTGGCGCGAGCGTTGTTGTTTGGAGCCGATTGCTTGCGTCGTATGGGGCGCAGCCATCTTTACGGAACCTGCGTCCCGTCAAAATTGCGCACACTTATTGCGGGTATAGCGGCAGCATTAACTTCGCGGAATCGGCACATGGCCAGGCGCGCCGCAGCGGCCCCGCGCGGTGCGGGCACGCGACGGGACGGCCGCGAGGGGCGCGCGTGCCGGGCGCGAAAGATAGCGCAATGCGACGGGAAAATCAGCGGAAATCTATGCGCGACTGTGGCGAATTCGCATCACAGCCGGCGGGGGAACGAACGCGCGAGGCGCGCTCGGCGAACGCGCGGGGCGCTCAGTTTCGGTAGAACGGGGAGAAAAACGGCGAGTGGGAAGGCTCTTCCTGCGCGCGGGGCGGCGGCATCGGACGGCCGCCACGCTCTTCGTTGTAGCGCGCGACGTCGGCGCGGATCGAGCCGGCCCGCAACGGAACGTTGCCGCCGCCCGGCGGGCGCGGCATCTGGCGGGACTCGGCGCTGATCGGACGATACGGGCTCTGCGCGGCGTAATGACCGTAAGACGGCGTCGGACGCAGGCCCCAGCGGGAACCATAGCCGCTCACGCCGCCGGCGCGCGCGCCGCCCGGCGGCAGCGCCCGGCGCCATACCTGCGCGTTGCCGGCCGGCTGGCCGTACATGCGCATGTCGCCGCCACCGAAACCGTGACCGAAGCCATGACCGCCGCCGAACGCCTGACCGCCATGCGGCGGTTGCGCGAGCGCGAGCGGCATCAGCAGCGCGCCGAGCACGCCTGCCACCCATCGTCCGACCTTCAGTTTCACCCGTTCCGTCATCATTTAGTGCCTGTTGCCGCTCGCCGCCGGCTGTTTCCGGCCGACGCAAGCCTTTCAGCAGTAATTTATGAGCGGTCCCAAACGGTGTCGAGCCAAAAAGTGTTATGTCGCGGGCATCGGTGTAACACCATGTTACTGCTAGGTTTTTTCACTTCAGGGTGGGATCGCGACAGAACATTCTTCTGCCGCTTCGCGCGTCGCCGGGCCGCCGCGGGCGTGCCGTGTTGCGCAGCCGCATCATGCAATCGATTCATCAATGGATTCGTACAATGAATTTGTTTATTGAATGACCAACCGGGACAATACCGGCTTCGCGCGCGCGACATGTGCGCCCGCGGTTTCCGAATCGAGTTCCCCGATGGCCCGTCCCCGTTTTCTTCCCGACAACTTCACGCTCGCGCTCGTCGGCACCGTCGTGCTCGCGAGCCTGCTGCCGTGCCGCGGCCCGGCCGCCCATGCGTTCAATTGGGCGACCAACGTCGCGGTCGGCCTGCTGTTCTTCCTGCACGGCGCGAAGCTGTCGCGCGAAGCCGTCGTCGCGGGCGCGACCCACTGGCGGCTGCATGCGGTCGTGCTGCTCAGCACGTTCGCGCTGTTCCCGCTGCTCGGCCTCGCGCTGAAGCCCGTGCTGCAGCCGCTTGTCACGCCGACGCTGTATGCCGGCGTGCTGTTCCTGTGCACGCTGCCGTCGACCGTCCAGTCGTCGATCGCGTTCACGTCGATCGCGAAGGGCAACGTGCCGGCCGCCGTGTGCGCGGCATCGGCGTCGAGCCTGCTCGGGATCTTCGTGACGCCGGCGCTCGTCGGGCTGATGATCACGTCGCAGTCGGCCGCGGCCGCGTCGCCGTGGAGCACCATCGGCAGCATCGTGATGCAGCTGCTCGTGCCGTTCATCGCCGGCCAGCTGCTGCGGCCCGTGATCGGCGGCTGGATCGAACGCAACCGCGGCGTGCTGCGCTTCGTCGACCAGGGCTCGATCCTGCTCGTCGTCTACGTCGCGTTCAGCGAGGCCGTGAACCAGGGGCTGTGGCACCAGATTCCGGCGCGCGCGCTCGGCGGCCTGCTGGTCGTCAACGTCGTGCTGCTCGTGATCGCGCTGGGGCTGACCGCGTTCGTCAGCAAGCGGCTCGGCTTCAACCGGGCCGACCAGATCACGATCATCTTCTGCGGGTCGAAGAAGAGCCTCGCGGCCGGCGTGCCGATGGCGAAGGTGATCTTCTCCGCGCAGGCGGTCGGCGCGATCGTGCTGCCGCTGATGCTGTTCCACCAGATCCAGCTGATGGCCTGCGCGGCGCTCGCGCAACGCTGGGGCGCGCGCGACACGAGCGGCGAGCGCGACGGCGACGCGGGTGCGGCCGGTGCCGCACGCGGGCGCGGTGCGCTGAGCGCGGGCAAGCGCTGACGCGGGAGGCTGCGCGGCCGGCATGACTGGCCGCGCTGGGGTGCTCGTCTTGTTCCTTTTGTCCCTGTCTCTCGCCTCTCGCCTCCCGGCTCCCGCCTTCCGCTTCCCGCCTTCCGCCTTCCGCCTTCCGCCTTCCGCCTTCCGCCTTCCGCCTTCCGCCTTCCGCCTTCCGCCTTCCGCCTTCCGCCTTCCGCCTTCCGCCTTCCGCCTTCCGCCTTCCGCCTTCCGCTTCCCGCTTCCCGCTTCCCGCTTCCCGCTTCCCACTTCCCGCCTCCCCGCCGCGCAGCCCGCCGCGACGCATGCACCATCGACGCGCATCGCGTCACGAAATCTTCATTCAATTCTCCGCGCGCACTGCCGTTAAAGTCGGGCGTCCCGTCGTCTCGGCCGCCTTCGTCCATGCCCGCGCCCCATCCCGACTCGCCCGCCGCCCCCACCACACGCCTGATCGCGGAACGCTTGCTCGCGGCCGTGTTCCAGCCGATCGTCGATCTCGGGTCGGGCACGGTCGTCGGTTACGAAGGCCTGATCCGCGGCCCGCGCGGCACCGACCTCGAGCCGCCGGCCGCACTGTTCGCGCAGGCCGCCCGCGACGGCACGACCGTCGCGCTCGAACAGGCGGCCGCGCGCACCTGCCTCGACGCATTCGCGGCGCTCGGCTGCGACGGCAAGCTGTTCCTCAACTTCAGCGCGGGCACGATCCTGCAACTCGCGCGCGAACGCGAGCACGCGCGGCAACTGCTCGTGCGTGCGCGGATCGGCGCCGAGCGCATCGTGATCGAGCTGACCGAGCAGACCGCGCTGCCGGACGTCGCACGCATCGGGCCGGCGGTCGCCTCGCTGCGCGACGCCGGCATCCAGTTCGCGCTCGACGACTACGGCACCGCGAGCGCGAGCATGAACCTGTGGCTGCGCCTGCACCCGGATGTCGTGAAGATCGACCGCTTCTTCATCCACGACATCGCGCGCGATCCGCTCAAGTTCGAGGCGGTCAGGGCGATGCAGCACTTCGCACAGGCAAGCGGCGCGCAACTGATCGCGGAAGGGATCGAGAACGAGTGCGACCTGCTCGTCGTGCGCGACATGGGCATCGGCTGCGTGCAGGGCTTCCTGCTCGGGCGGCCGGACGCGCAACCCTCGCCGGTCGTCGCGCCGGCCGCGCGCGACGCGATCCGCGCCCCGCACATCGCGGTGTTTCCCGGTGCGACCCGCGCCGTGCGGCCGGCCGGCACGATCGCGGCGAAGATGCTGGTCGCCGCGCCGGCGCTGCCGCGCGACGCGACCAGCAACGACGTGCTCGACCTGTTCAACCGGATGCCCGCGCTGCACGCGGTCGCACTCGTCGAACGCGACCGGCCGGTCGCGCTCGTGAACCGGCGCGGCTTCATCGACCGCTTCGCGCTGCCGTACCACCGCGAGGTGTTCGGGAAGAAGCCGTGCCTGCAGTTCGCGAACGACGCGCCGCTGATGATCGACAACGCGACGTCGGTCGAGCAGCTCGCGATGCTGCTCGCGAGCCACGACCAGCGCTACCTCGCGGACGGCTTCGTGATCACCGAACACGGCCGCTACGTCGGGCTCGGCACCGGCGAAAGCCTCGTGCGCGCGGTGACCGAAATGCGCATCGAGGCCGCGCGCTACGCGAATCCGCTGACGTTCCTGCCCGGCAACATCCCGATCAGCGCGCATATCGAGCGCCTGCTGGCGCGCGACGCCGGCTTCCACGCGTGCTACGTCGACCTGAACCAGTTCAAGCCGTTCAACGACCAGTACGGCTACTGGCAAGGCGACGAAGTGCTGAAGTTCGCGGCGACGGTGCTGGCCGGCGTGTGCGATCCGCAACGCGACTTTCTCGGACACGTCGGCGGCGACGATTTCCTCGTGCTGTTCCAGCGCGACGACTGGCGCGCGCGCGCGGCCGACGCGATCGCGCGCTTCAACGACGGCGCGCAGCGCTTCTATACGCAGGCCGACCGGCTGGCGGGCGGGCTGCGCGGCGAGGACCGCTACGGCAACCCCGCGTTCTTCGGCTTCGTGACGATGGCGATCGGTGTGGTCGGCGTGCCGGCCGGCGCGAACGGCGCGATACGCTACGGCAGCGACGAGATCGCATCGGTCGCGGCGCTCGCGAAGCGGCGCGCGAAACAGCAGCCGGGCGGGCTCGCGGTCGTCGATCTGGACGCGGGCCGCGCGGCGCTGCGCGATCGCGGCGAGCCGCCGCACGCGGCGGCAGGCTGAGTGGCGGGCGGTTGCCGGTCGCAGGCAGGTCGCCAACCCGCCCGAGCGACGTTGCCGGTGCCGCGCCGGCCGGGCCGCGCCCCGGCAAGCGCCGGCCGATCGCCCCGCCCGCCCCGTTCACGCCGGGCAGCGGAACGTGCCCGACGCTCCACCTGCCGGCACCGCCACATTCCGCGTGATCACCTTGCCTTTTCCGCGTTTTGTTTAGTATTTTTAGTAACGGCGTTTTCGCAGATTAGCTCGCAAAAACCCGCTATTTCCGGGTATTCCCCGGTTATCCGGCCCGAATTAGGCGCCGCGTTTACTATACAATCGCCGTCACCCTAAACAAACCGGATCCCGAACGATGGGCACCACCATTCGCGACGTAGCGCGGGCGGCAGAGGTCTCGATCGGCACCGTCTCCCGCGCGCTGAAAAACCAGCCGGGCCTGTCCGAAGCCACGCGAGCGCGCATCGTCGAGATCGCGCAGCGGCTCGGCTACGACCCGGCCCAGTTGCGGCCGCGCATCCGCCGGCTCACCTTCCTGCTGCACCGCCAGCACAACCGCTTTCCCGCCAGCCCGTTCTTCTCGCACGTGCTGCACGGCGTCGAGGACGCGTGCCGCGAGCGCGGCATTGTGCCGACGCTGCTCACGGTCGGCCCGAACGACGACGTGCTGCGCCAGATGCGCCCGCACGCGCCCGACGCGATCGCGGTGGCCGGCTTCATCGAGCCCGAGACGATCGAGGCGCTCGCCGCGACCGGCCGGCCGCTCGTGCTGATCGACCTGTGGGCGCCCGGCCTGCGCTCGGTGAACATCGACAACGCGACGGGCGCGGCGCTCGCGATGCGTCACCTGCTCGCGATCGGCCGCTCGCGGATCGCGTTCATCGGCGGCTCGGCCGCGCACTACAGCATCGCGCAGCGCGCGATCGGCTACCGGCGCGCGTTCTTCGAGGCCGGGCGGCTGTTCGATCCCGCGTACGAAGTGACGATCGACGCCGGGCTCGACCCCGACACCGGCGCCGCGCGGGCGATGCAGCAGCTGCTCGACGCGCCGGGCCCGCGCCCGGACGCCGTGTTCGCGTACAACGACGCCGCCGCGCTGGCCGCGCAGCGCGTGTGCCTCGCGCGCGGCGTGCGGATTCCGGAAGACATCGCGATCGTCGGCTTCGACGACATCCCGGCCGCCGCGCACGCGAACCCGCCGCTTACGACGCTCGCCGTCGACAAGGAAGCGCTCGGCCGCCGCGGCGTCGAACTGCTGCTCGCGGAAGCCCCCGAGCGCACCGAGATCTCCCTGCCCGTCGAGCTGATCGTACGGGCCAGCAGCCAGCCCGCCGGCTCACCGGCGCTCGATACCGCCACGGTCACCGAATCATGAACATGCCCCCGGCCCAATCCCGCACGGCCACGCCGGCCAACCACGCGCAAGCGGCACCGTTCGTCGCGAGCTTCCGCGATCCGTCGTTCCTGCTGTCGCACATCGAGGACACGCTGCGGTTCTACGCGACGAACGCGTTCGACCCGACGGGCGGCTTCCACCACTATTTCCGCGACGACGGCAGCGTCTACAACCGCACGTCGCGGCATCTGGTCAGCAGCTGCCGGTTCGTCTTCAACTACGCGATGGCGTACCGGCATTTCGGCGATCCGCGCCATCTCGACTACGCGCGCCACGGGCTGCGCTTCCTGCGCGACGCGCACTGGGACGAGGCGCTGCAAGGCTACGACTGGGAGCTCGACTGGCGCGACGGCACGAAGCACGCGACGCTCGACGGCACGCGCCATTGCTACGGGCTCGCGTTCGTGCTGCTGGCCGCCGCGCACGCGACGATGGCCGGCATCGACGAAGCGCGCGCGCTGATCGCGTCGACCTACGAGCTCGCCGAACACCGCTTCTGGGATGCGGCCGCCGGCCTCTACGCGGACGACGCGACGCCGAACTGGATCGTGTCGTCGTACCGCGGCCAGAACGCGAACATGCACATGACGGAAGCGTTGCTCGCGGCATACGAGGCGACCGGCCACCTCACCTATCTCGACCGCGCGGAAAAGCTCGCGACCCACATCACGCAGCGCCAGGCCGCGCTGTCGGGCGGCCTCGTGTGGGAGCACTACCACGCGGACTGGTCGGTCGACTGGGACTACAACAAGGAAGACAGCTCGAACATCTTCCGTCCGTGGGGCTTCCAGCCCGGGCACCAGACCGAATGGGCGAAGCTGCTGCTGATCCTGGAGCGGCACCGCCCGCTCGACTGGCTCGTGCCGCGCGCGGCCGAGCTGTTCGACGCGGCGCTCACGCACGCGTGGGACGCCGATCACGGCGGCCTCTGCTACGGCTTCGGGCCCGACTTCACGATCTGCGACCACAACAAGTATTTCTGGGTGCAGGCGGAGACCTTCGCGGCGGCCGCGATGCTCGGCGCGCGCACCGGCAGCGAGCGTTTCTGGGATTGGTACGACGAGATCTGGCGCTACAGCTGGGCGCATTTCGTCGATCACCGCTACGGCGCGTGGTACCGGATCCTCACCTGCGACAACCGCAAGTACAGCGACGAGAAAAGCCCGGCCGGCAAGACCGACTATCACACGATGGGCGCGTGCTACGACGTGCTCGCGACCCTCGCGCGCGCGGCGCGCAGCGAGCCGACGCAATGAGCGGCGGCACCTTTCCGGCCTTCGTGTCGGCGGGCGACATCCTGACCGACATGGTGCGCGCAGGCGACGCGCAGTGGACCTCGGTGCCGGGCGGCGCCGGCTGGAACGTCGCGCGCGCGGTCGCGCGGCTCGGCCTGCCGAGCGCGCTCGCGGGCGCGATCGGCGAGGACTGCTTCTCCGACGTGCTGTGGCGCACCAGCGAGGCCGCCGGGCTCGACCTGCGCTTCCTGCAGCGGGTCCCGCGTGCGCCGCTGCTGGCGATCGTCCACGAGACGCGGCCGCCCGCGTACTTCTTCATCGGCGAAGCGAGCGCGGACCTCGCGTTCGACCCGGCGCGGCTGCCGGCCGGCTGGGCCGGCCACGTGAAATGGGCGCACTTCGGCTGCATCAGCCTGGTGCGCGAGCCGCTCGCGGGCACGCTCGTCGCACTCGCGGCCGACCTGCACGCGCGCGGCGTGAAGATCAGCTTCGATCCGAACTACCGCAACCTGATGACGGCCGCGTACCGGCCGACGCTGGAGAAGATGGCCGCGCTCGCCGACCTGATCAAGGTCTCCGACGAGGACCTGCGCCATCTGTTCGGCGGCGACGGCCCCGACGCGGTCGCGGCGGTGCGCGCGCTGAATCCGCGCGCGGCCGTGCTCGTCACGCGCGGCGCGCAGGCGGCGACGCTGTACGCGGACGGCGACGTGCTCGAGGCCAGCCCGCCGCGCGTCGAGGTGGTCGACACCGTCGGCGCCGGCGACGCGTCGATCGGCGGCATGCTGTTCAGCCTGATGGCCGCCCCGCAGCGGTCGTGGCGCGAGCATCTCGCGTTCGCGCTCGCGGCGGGCGCCGCCGCATGCCGGCACACGGGCGCGCACGCGCCGACGCTCGACGAGGTCGTCGCGCTGCTCGAAGGGTGACGGGATGATGACGGCGCGCTGATCGGTCGCCGATATGCGGCGCTGTACATGCTGCGCCGCAGTGCTACGATGAAGTGTCCTATTGCGGGAGAGGCACGATGGACACGAACACGTTCACGAAGGGCATCTACACGGCCAAGGCGCATACGCAGCACGCCGCCAACGGACAGTTCCAGGGCTACGTGATCCTCGCCCGGGACGACGGCGACGAGACGGAGAACGTGCGCTACGACGTCCACACGACGAGTCCGAGCGAGGAAGAGGCGTTCGACGAGGCGAAGGCGCTCGCGCACCGGATCCTCGGCGAAATCGAGCTTTGACGCGCGAATCGTCATGCGCGATCCGTCGCGCGCCGAACCTTCACGCGCGCGCCGCGGCCGGACCGCGACGCGCCGCCGCATCCGGCGCGACTCAGAGCAGCCGCGCCACCACCGACACCAGCATCGTCAGCACCAGCGTCGACATGAACGGGAACGGATAACGCCTCCCGCCGAGCGTCAGCGTGACGTCGCCCGGCATCCGCCCGATGCCGAACTTGCCGAGCCACGGCCAGCAGCGCGTCAGGATCATCACCGCGACGAACGACGCCATCAGCCAGCGCAGCATCCCGTGCTCCCTTCAGAGCGCGTGCGAGCGGTCGCCGCGCGCGAACGCGTCGAGCGTGCCGTCGATGCCGCGCGAGAACGCGATCACCTTGAACAGCTCGCCCATCTCGGCTTCCGAGATCAGCTTCTGCACCGCGTTCGCGGCCGGCAGGAACTGGTGGATGTCGGACGGATCGATCGCGGCGAGCGCGTCGGTGATGCCCGCGTTCAACAGAAAACGCGCCTGCGACGTGTAGCCGAGCAGGTCCGCGCCGGTCGCGACGCCCGCGTCGTAGATGCCGGTGAATTCGACGTGCGCGGTGATGTCCTGCAGGCCCGGGTAAAGGAATGCGTCGTCGTGCGCGTGGTGGCGGTAGTGGCACATCAGCGTGCCGCGGTCGCGCTGCGGGTGGTAGTACTCGTGCGCGGGGAAGCCGTAGTCGACCAGCAGCACCGCGCCGCGCCCGAGCATCGTGCACACGGTGCGCGTGAACGCCAGCGCGGCTTCATGTGTTTCGGTCACGTAGCCGTCGTCGACGTCGAGCGTCGCGAGCACCGGCGGCAGGCCGGCCGCGCCCACGGGCCGGTCGTCGAACACGAACGCGTGCCGCGCGTCGAGCGCGACGCCGCGCTCGCGCCACGCGCCGCCCGCCTTCGCGAACAGGCGCACCGGCATCGCGTCGAGCACCTCGTTGCCGACCACGACGCCGTCGAAGCGCTCGGGCAGCGCGTCGAGCCAGCGTACTGTCCCCGCAAGCGCCGGCGCAGCCGCCGCGATCGTGTCGCGCTGCCGTTCGCGCAGTTCGCCGGACAGGTCGACGATCAGGTATTCGTCGAGCTCGACGCCGAGCGCATCGAGCGCCGCGAGCAGCCCGGCCGCGAGCTTGCCGGTGCCCGCGCCGAATTCCATCACGCGGCGCGTGCCGCTCGCCGCGAGCGCGTCGGCGACGGGATTCGCGAGCGTCTGCGCGAACAGCGGCGACAGCTCGGGGGCCGTGACGAAGTCGCTACCGTCGTCGGCGCGGCGCCCGAACTTGCGCGCGCCGCCGCTGTAATAGCCGAGGCCGGGCGCGTACAGCGCGCGCTCCATGAAGCGGTCGAACGGCAGCCAGCCGCCGGCCGCCGCGATCTCGTCGCGCAGTTGCGCGGCGAGGGTTTCGGACTGCGCGAGCGCGTCAGGGCCGGGAGCAGGTAAACTAGCGGGTTCGTGAGCTTTCGGGTTCATCCCGGCATTGTAAATGACCGTTTCAGCCGATACGTCGCCCCCGCGCATCGCGCTCGTCGCGGGCGCGCTGGGCAGCGCGGCCGACGCCGCCTCGCTCGGCCGTGCGCTCGCGACCGGATTCGCGCGGCGCGGCTGGGACGTCGCGCTGCAGCGCAGCCCCGGCGCGCCGCGCGCGGCTGGCGACGCGCTGGTCGCCGAAGTCGCCGCACTGGGCCGCCGCGCGGCCGTGCTCGACGCCGATCTGGCCCTGGAAGCCGATGCGGCCGCGCTCGTCGCCGCATGCGGCGCGGCGCTCGGCCGGCCCGCCTGTGCGGTGTTCGTGAGCGCTTGCGCCGGCACCGACGACGCGCATACCGTGGACGGCGCGTCGCTCGCCGGCGCGCTCGCGCGCAACGTGACGGCGCCGCTCGCGCTGGCCCGCGCGCTCGCCGACGCGACGCCCGATGCCGCGCGCGACGACGAATCGCTGCGCGCCTGCGCGATCCACGTGCTGGATCAGGCCCTGTTTCACCCGGCGCCGGCGCAGCTGTCGCACGCGCTGATGCAGGCCGCGCTGAACCGCGCGACCTCGGCGCTCGCGCTGGCGCTCGCGCCGAAGGTGCGCGTCGCGGCGCTCGTGCGCGGCCACGCGCCGCACGCGAACGACATCGCGGCGGCGGCCTGCTATCTCGCGAGCGCGCCCGGCGTCACGGGCGCGACGCTGACCGTCGACGGCGGCGAGCACCTGGTGCCGCCCGCCGCCGGCCCGAATGACTGAACTGCGCGGAGCGCGCGGCCTGAACGCCGCCGCCCGCGCCGCTTTGCGTGCGTGCACGCCAATTTGACTGGGACGACCATGTTTTCCGCTCTCCTGCACCCCCGCCTCGCGGACTGCCGCAGGCTCTACCTGCGCGACTACGAGGTGCATATCAACATCGGGGCCTTCGAACACGAGAAGCGCGGCGAGCAGCGCGTCGTCATCAACATCGACCTGTTCGTGCCGCTCGCGCTGTCCACCCCCGTCGACGACCGGCTGCATGAAGTCGTCGACTACGACCTGATGAAGCAGAGCGTCGCGCAGTGCCTGGCGCGCGGCCACATCCACCTGCAGGAAACGCTGTGCGACGCGATCGCCGCGAACCTGCTGGCGCACGACAGCGTGCGCGCGGTACGCGTCTGTACCGAGAAACCGGACGCCTATCCGGACTGCGACGCCGTCGGCGTCGAAGTCTTTCGCATCAAGGACGAGGAGCGCGCATGAACGCCCCCCACATGAATGACACGGCGGCCGATGGCGCCGCCATCGAAGCCACCGCCGCCGACACCGGCCGCCGCGCGCTGACGCGCCGCGAGCAGAAGGAAGCGTACGAGAACAACAAGCTGTTCAAGCGGATCGTGCGCCAGGTCGGCCAGGCGATCGGCGACTACAACATGATCGAGCAGGGCGACAAGGTGATGGTGTGCCTGTCGGGCGGCAAGGACAGCTACGCGATGCTCGACGTGCTGCTGCGCCTGCGCGAACGCGCGCCGATCGACTTCGACATCGTCGCGGTCAACCTCGACCAGAAGCAGCCGGGCTTCCCCGAGCACGTGCTGCCCGAGTACCTGACGCAGGTCGGCGTGCCGTTCCACATCGAGAACCAGGACACCTACAGCATCGTCAAGCGGCTCGTGCCCGAAGGCAAGACGACCTGCTCGCTGTGCTCGCGGCTGCGCCGCGGGATCCTGTACCGCGTGGCGGGCGAGCTCGGCGCGACCAAGATCGCGCTCGGCCACCACCGTGACGACATCCTGCAAACCTTGCTGCTCAACATGTTCTACGGCGGCAAGCTGAAGGGGATGCCGCCGAAGCTGCAGTCGGACGACGGCCGGAACGTCGTGATCCGCCCGCTCGCGTACGTGAAGGAAACCGATCTCGAGAAATACGCGGAGCTGCGCGAATTCCCGATCATCCCGTGCAACCTGTGCGGCAGCCAGCCGAACCTGAAGCGCGCGGAAATGAAGGCGCTGATCCGCGAATGGGACAAGCGCTTCCCGGGCCGCGTCGACAACATGTTCAGCGCGCTCGCGAACGTCGTGCCGTCGCACCTGATGGATACGACCCAGTTCCCGTTCGCATCGCTGCGCGCGACCGGAGAAGCCGATCCGCAGGGCGACATCGCGTTCGACGAGGAGCCGTGCGCGTCCGGAGAAGACACCGCCGTGCCGGGTGCCGCGAAACCGATCTCGATCGTCCAGTTCGACGACCTGTAAGCAGGGTCCGAACATACGCCGGCGCGGGGGCGCAAGCCCCCGTTCCGGCACTGTCGCCCCGTCGCGACAGGCCCGGAACGCCAGGGGCCGCATGCTAAAATGGACGGCTTCGAACTCCTCTGACAAGCTGGCGCCATGAATATCGTGATTTTGGCGGCAGGCACCGGCAAGCGCATGCGTTCCGCGCTGCCGAAAGTGCTCCATCCCCTGGCCGGCAGGCCGCTCCTCTCCCACGTCATCGCCACCGCGCGCACGCTGCAGCCGTCGCGGCTCGTCGTCGTCGTCGGTCATGGCGCCGAGCAGGTCCAGGCCGCCGTCGCCGCGCCCGACGTCCAGTTCGCGGTACAGGCCGAGCAGCTCGGCACCGGCCACGCGGTGCGCCAGGCGCTGCCGCTGCTCGATCCCGCGCAACCGACGCTGGTGCTGTACGGCGACGTGCCGCTCACCCGCGCGTCGACGCTGCGGCGTCTGGTCGACGCCGCGCGCGAGGGCCGCTACGGGATTCTGACGGTCACGCTCGACGATCCGACCGGCTACGGCCGCATCGTGCGCGACGCGTCCGGCTTCGTCACGCGCATCGTCGAGCAGAAGGATGCGTCGCCCGAGCAACTGAAGATCGCCGAGATCAACACCGGCATCATCGTCACGCCGACGGCCCAGCTGTCGATGTGGCTCGGCGCGCTGAAGAACGAGAACGCGCAGGGCGAGTACTACCTAACCGACGTCGTCGAACTCGCGATCGAGGCCGGCTTCGAGATCGTCACGGCGCAGCCCGACGAGGACTGGGAAACGCTCGGCGTGAACAGCAAGGCGCAGCTCGCGGAACTCGAGCGCATCCATCAGCGCAACGTCGCCGATGCGCTGCTCGTCGACGGCGTCACGCTCGCCGATCCGGCGCGCCTCGACGTGCGCGGCACGCTCCGGTGCGGCCGCGACGTGTCGATCGACGTGAACTGCGTGTTCGAAGGCAACGTGACGCTCGCCGACAACGTGACGATCGGCGCGAACTGCGTGATCCGCAACGCGTCGATCGGCACGGGCACGCGCATCGACGCGTTCACGCACATCGACGGCGCCGAACTCGGCGCGCACACCGTGATCGGCCCGTACGCGCGGCTGCGCCCGGGCGCGCAGCTCGCGGACGAAGCGCACGTCGGCAACTTCGTCGAGGTGAAGAACGCGGTGATCGGCCACGGTTCGAAGGCGAACCACCTGACCTACATCGGCGACGCCGACATCGGCGCGCGCGTGAACATCGGCGCCGGCACGATCACCTGCAACTACGACGGCGCGAACAAGTTCCGCACCGTGATCGAGGACGACGTGTTCGTCGGCTCGGACACGCAGCTCGTCGCGCCGGTGCGGGTCGGCCGCGGCGTGACGATCGCGGCCGGCACGACGATCTGGAAGGACGTCGCCGAGGGCGTCCTCGCATTGAACGAGAAGACGCAGACCGCGAAAAGCGGCTACGTCCGACCGGTCAAGAAGAAAAATTAACATCATGCGGGCGCCGCGCGGCGCCCGTATCCACATTGAGAGGGTAGATTTTCATGTGCGGCATTGTCGGCGCAGTTGCGCAGCGTAATATCGTTCCGGTGCTGATCGAAGGATTGCGGCGCCTCGAATACCGTGGCTACGACTCGTGCGGCGTCGCCGTGCTCGAGCCGGACGCGCCGAAGCGCGCACGCAGCGTCGCGCGCGTCGCCGATCTCGACGCGCAGGTGCAGGAATCGCACCTCGCAGGCACGACCGGCGTCGCGCACACGCGCTGGGCGACGCACGGCGCGCCCGTCACGCACAACGCACACCCGATCTTCTCGTCGAACGCGCTCGCGCTGGTGCACAACGGCATCATCGAGAACTTCGAGACGCTGCGCGACGCGCTGCGCGCGAAGGGCTACGAATTCGTGTCGCAGACCGACACCGAAGTGATCGCGCACCTCGTGCACAGCCTGTATCGCGGCGACCTGTTCGAGGCCGTGCGCGAAGCCGTGCAGCAGCTGCATGGCGCGTATGCGATCGCGGTGACCCACAAGGACCAGCCGCACATCGTCGTCGGCGCGCGCCAGGGTTCGCCGCTCGTCGTCGGCCACGGCGACGGCGAGAACTTTCTCGCCTCCGACGCACTGGCGCTGGCCGGCAGCACCGACCATTTCACGTTCCTCGAGGAAGGCGACGTGTGCGAGCTGTCGCTAGACGGCGTGAAGATCGTCGACCGCCACGGCGCGCTCGCGCAGCGCGAGATCCGCGTGGTCAGCGCATACGGCGGCGCGGTCGAGCTGGGCCCGTATCGCCACTTCATGCAGAAGGAAATCTTCGAGCAGCCGCGCGCGATCAGCGACACGGTGCCGCAAACCGAAGCGTTCGACGCAACGCTGTTCGGCGACGCGGCCCCCGCCGCGTTCGCGGACATCGACAGCCTGCTGATCCTCGCGTGCGGCACGAGCTACTACTCGGGCCTCACCGCGAAGTACTGGCTCGAATCGATCGCGAAGATTCCGACCCAGGTCGAGATCGCGAGCGAATACCGCTACCGCGAGTCGGTGCCGAACCCGCGCCAGCTGGTGCTGGTGATCTCGCAGTCGGGCGAGACGGCCGACACGCTCGCCGCGCTCAAGCACGCGCAGTCGCTCGGCCACACGCACACGCTCGCCGTGTGCAACGTCGCGACGAGCGCGATGGTGCGCCTCACCGAGATGCAGTTCCTGACGCACGCGGGCACCGAGATCGGCGTCGCGTCGACCAAGGCGTTCACGACCCAGCTCGTCGCGCTGTTCGTGCTGGCCGCGACGCTCGGCAAGCTGCGCGGGCACGTCGACGCCGCGCAGGAAGCGCAATTCCTGAAGGAGCTGCGCCACCTGCCGGCCGCGCTGAACAGCGTGCTCGCGCTCGAGCCGCAGATCATCGCGTGGTCGGAGGAATTCGCGCGCAAGGAAAACGCGCTGTTCCTCGGCCGCGGGCTGCACTACCCGATCGCGCTCGAAGGCGCGCTGAAGCTGAAGGAAATCTCGTACATCCACGCGGAGGCCTATCCGGCCGGCGAACTGAAGCACGGCCCGCTCGCGCTCGTCACGGAAGCGATGCCGGTCGTCACGGTCGCGCCGAACGACACGCTGCTCGAGAAGCTGAAGTCGAACATGCAGGAAGTGCGCGCGCGCGGCGGCGAGCTGTACGTGTTCGCGGATGCCGACACGCAGATCGTCAATGACGACGGCCTGCACGTGATCCGGATGCCGGAACACTACGGCCAGCTGTCGCCGATCCTGCACGTCGTGCCGCTGCAGCTGCTCGCGTATCACACCGCGTGCGCGCGCGGCACCGACGTCGACAAGCCGCGCAACCTCGCGAAGTCGGTGACGGTGGAGTAACGCCGGCCCGTCCGGGCTGCGTATCGGCGGGAAGCAGGCCATTCGGCCAGGTCGAAATATGTACCACGTAGTGGTATATAATCCTGTGCTAACTCGACTGGCTCGACATGTCTGCTTCCGTACGACGCGTATTCAAGACGAAGTGGTTTCACAAGGCAGCAGGAAAAGCGGGAATCGCCGATGGCGAACTGTGCCGCGCGGTGCGCGAGCTGGCGCGGGGCCAGGGCGTCGATCTCGGCGGCAACGTCTGGAAAAAGCGCCTGGACGAAAATCGGCAGCGCGGCATCGTGCTGGGCAAGCTCGGGCATACGTGGGTGTTCGTGTTCCTGTTCGCGAAGCGCGACCGTGACGACATCGATGCTCGCGAACTGCGCGCCTTCAAAAAGCTCGCTGCGGACGTCGGTCGGCGCACCGACGTCGACATCGCGACACTGGTCGCACTGAACGAGTGGGTGGAGATTTGCAATGGCTAAGAGCCGATTCAAGAGCGACGCGACGGAGGCGGTCCACAGCGCCGCGTCGGGCCTCTATCGCGCACGGCTGATCGACAAGAAGACGATGCGCGAATACGACGCACTATGCATCGAAGCGGCGCCGAAGTTCGATCCGGAAGAAATTGCCCGCATCCGCAAGTCGGTCAACGTCAGCCAGAGCGTGTTCGCGCTCTACCTGAACACGACGACGTCGACGATCCGCCAATGGGAACAGGGCGACAAGCGGCCGAGCGGCATCGCCGCGCGCATGCTGCAGATCGTCGAGAAGCACGGGCTCGAGGTATTTTCCTGAACCGCGTTCCCCGAACGCCGATGAGCGGCCGCCGCCCCGGGCACCGCAACACGACGCAAGCCGCAAGCAAGATGACGGAGAGACCATGGTAAGACTGTTTGGATGCGGATTGCTGGCGCTGAGCTTCGCGTCGACGGGCTGGGCGACCGAGCACTACGTCGAAGTCTGGAACCCGCCCGAGGCGCGCGTGCCGGCGGCACGTACGCCGACCCCGCGCGCGGCCGCCGACGCGCATGCCGGCAACAAGACCGCGGAAAAGCACGCGAGCGTGCAGCCGAAGGTCGCCGTCAAGCCGCACAAGCGCCGCGTCGCACAAGCCGTGAAAACCGCGCCGCATCGACCGACCGCCGCGACGGTCGATGCGCCCGCCGCGCCGCGCCCCGTCGCGCAGCCCGCGCCGGGCCGGCTCACCGTGATGCAGCCGACCGTGCCCGACACGCCGCACGCACTCGGCTACTCCGATATCCCGCGGCAATACACGCCGGACGGCAACGTGCTGCGCGTCGGCGCGAGCCGCCGTTCCGCGGAGGTGACGCGATAATGGAAGCGCAGACCTATCACGGCTACCAGATCTGGGGCCATTCGATCCTGCAGCAGGACGAAATCCTGCAGCCCGAGCGCTTCGCGGCGAGCGGCACGATCACGCAGAACAACCGGCTCGTCGAAGCGTCGGGCGTGCTCGGCGTGTTCGATACCGAGGACGAAGCGCGCGAAGCGGGGCTCGAATGGGCCCGCGCGTGGATCGACAGCCATCGCTGAAGGGCCCGCGCGGCGGCGCGCGAACCGTCAACGCAAGTAACAAGGGGCGTCCACGACGCCCCTTTTTGCATTCGGCCCAGCCCGCTCAGGCGACGGGCCGCGGCGGCGGCACGACCGTCCGGGGCCGGCCGACGAGCCGCGCAAGCACGACGATCGCAACCAGCGTGGCCACGTACGCGGCGATCTGGATCCCCGCCGGACGCGCGGTATAGCCGATCAACGTATGCAGCGCCTTGCCGACGATGCTCGTTTCCTTGAGCAGCCACGAGGTATCCCAGACCGCGTCGCCCCACGACGGCACGAGGCCCGCGGCAAGCAGGAAGCCGACGCACTGGCTCGCCATCCCCGCCGCGAGCAGCACGATCAGCGCATTGGTGACGGAAAACAGACGCTTGAGCGGAATCTGCAGCAGGCCCGCATACATCGCATAGCCGAGCCCGGCGCCGCCCAGCACGCCGAGCAGCCCGCCGACGATCATCTGCGGCGTCTGTCCCGGATCGCCCGCTGCTATGCCGTACAGGAACAGCACGGCCTCGGAGCCTTCGCGCAATACCGCGACGCCGACCACGATCGCGAGCCCCGTGAGCGGCCGGCTGCCGGCCGCGACGGCCCGCCCGACCTCGCCCATGTGCAGCGCCATCTCGCGGCCGTGGCGGCTCATCCAGATGCAATGCCACGCGAGCATCAGCGTCGCGACGAACATCACGCCCGCGTTGAAGACTTCCTGCCCCATGCCGGATGCCCACTGCGAGATCACGTCGGCGAACGCGGCGATCAGGCCGGCGCCGATCACGCCGCCGACGAGCCCGCCGCCGACCCACCAGCCGCGCCGCGGCACGCCCTTCGTGGCGGCCATCACGATCGAGACCACCAGCGCGGCCTCGAGCACTTCACGAAAGACGATCAGGGCAGTAGACAGCATGGCGATATCCGCTTACTTGACGGTCAGGTGCGTCTTCGACTGCGCTTCGTGATACTCGTCGTGGAACTCGTAGGTGCCGGCCTTCAGCGGCCCGACGAGGATCTCGACCGACTTGCCGGCCGGCACGACCTTCTCTGCCTTGAAATCGTCGCTTTCGAATTCCGCAGGCGTCGCGTCGAGATTCTTCACGACGAACTTCACCTTCTTGCCGGCCGGAATCGTCACGCCGTCGGGCGAGAACTTGTGGTCCTTCAGGGTCAGGTTGACGACGTCGTCGGCAGCGAAGGCGGACGATGACGATGCGCCCAGCAGGGCCAGTGCGAAACCGAAAGCGAAGCGATTCATATGGGTAACGAAATGAAATATCGAGGGGGAACCGATAGTAAGATCGATTCGCATTTCCCTCTCGAAGTACCCTTACTGACGGCATGGGCATCGGGCGTCGTCGACGCGACACGCACCTTGTCGTGCAAGGCTCCGCCAGATTTCGCCGACAATGCGCGACCGTCAATCGGGAAAAATTCCGACTGACGTACATCGGCGCATCACGATTCGTCTGACTTCAGCTTTACAAACAGCTTCCACGATGCCGAACGCGACGAATCGCTTGACCTTCCCACCATGGCAAGCTTCATGCTGGCGACGTTTGTGAATCGCCACCCAACCCAGGAGAACACGATGGAATTCGAAGTCCAGGACATGACCTGCGGCGGCTGCGCCAACGCCATCACGCGTGCCGTGACGGCAGTCGACCCCGCTGCGAAGCTCGACATCGACGTGGCCGCGAAGACGGTCAAGGTCGAATCGGCGCAAGGCGCCGAACGCGTGCAGTCGATCATCGAAGCCGCGGGCTTTCACCCGGCGCTGCGCACGGCTTGACGCGCGCATGCGCAGCACGGGCGCGGCGCCCGTCGGCACCGCGCCCGCACACCGGCCGCGTCAGCGCAGCCGGATCAGCGTCGACTTCAGTTCGGTGTACTTCTCGAGCGCATGCAGCGACTTGTCGCGGCCGTTGCCCGACTGCTTGTAGCCGCCGAACGGGAAGTTCATGTCGCCGCCTTCGTCGTAGCAGTTCACCCACACGGTGCCCGCCCGCAGCCGGCGCGACACGTCGTGCGCGGTCGTCAGGTCCGACGTCCACACCGCCGCCGCCAGCCCGTACTCGGTATCGTTCGCGATCCGCACCGCCTCGTCGACATCGTCGAACACGATCACCGACAGCACGGGACCGAAGATCTCCTCGCGCGCGATCTTCGCATCGGGCTTCACCTCGAACACCGTCGGCTCGACGTAGAAGCCGCCCGTCTCCGCCTTCACGCGCGCACCGCCCGTGACGAGCGTGCCTTCCTTGCGCCCGGCGTCGATGTAGCCGAGCACGCGCTCGAGCTGGATGCCGTCGACGATCGCGCCCATCGATACCGACGGATCGAGCGGGTTGCCCGGCACGTACGCACGCGCGGCCGCGACCAGCTTCTCGATGAACGCGTCCTTGATGTCGCGATGCACGAGCAGGCGCGAGCCGGCCGTGCACATCTCGCCCATGTTGTAGAAGATCGCGCCGGCCGCGGCCTGCGCGGCGCGGTCGAGATCCGGGCAATCGGGCAGCACGATGTTCGGCGACTTGCCGCCGAGTTCGAGCCATGCGCGCTTCAGGTTCGACTGCGCGGCGTACTGCATGATCAGCTTGCCGACTGCCGTGGAGCCGGTGAACGCGATGCAGTCGACGTCGCGATGCAGCGCGAGCAGCTTGCCCGGTTCGCCCGCGCCCGGCACGACGTTGAACACGCCGGCCGGGATGCCGGCCTCGTACGCGAGCTGCGCGACGCGGATCGCGGTCAGCGGCGATTTCTCCGACGGTTTCAGCACGACGCTGTTGCCGGCCGCGAGCGCCGGGCCGAACTTCCATGCAGCCATCAGGATCGGGAAGTTCCACGGCACGACGGCCGCGACCACGCCGACCGGCTCGCGCGTGACGAGACCGACGAGATGATGGTCGGCCGGCGCGACTTCGCCGCCGACCTTGTCGATCGCTTCGGCGAACCACTCGACGCAATACGCGGCGCCCGGCACGTCGACCGTCGTCGTGTCGCCGATCGGCTTGCCGGCGTCGAGCGTCTCGAGCAGCGAAAGCTCGTCGAGATGCTCGCGCATCAGTGCGGCCCAGCGCAGCAGCACGGCCTTGCGCGCGCGCGGGTTCAGTCCGGCCCACACGCCGGCGTCGAACGCGCGGCGGGCGGCCGCGACGGCGGCGTTCACGTCGGCCTCGCCGCAATCGGCCACCTTCGCGAGCACGCGGCCGTCGATCGGGCTCACGCAGTCGAACGTCTTGCCGCCGTGCGCGTCGCGCGACGCGCCGTCGATGAATGCGCGCCCCTCGATCTCGAGCGACGCCGCCTTGTCCTGCCAGTCAGCCAAAGTCAACTTGTTCATTCAGGATGCCTCAACGGTTGTGGCATTCGCGCTGCGGCGCGCCGTGCAACGGCAACGCTGCCGGCGGTGGCGAATGCGGTGATGCGCGGTCAGAAGGTGGCCGGCGAATTGGCCGACACGACCTCGCAGAGCTGTTCCGCGCTGGGATTGCGAAAACGGTGCGGCAAACGGCTTTCGAAGTAGTAGCCGTCTCCGGGGTCGAGCAGCCAGGTCGCGCCGTCGACGGTGAGCTCGAGCCGGCCCGACACGACCACGCCACCCTCGTGCCCCGCGTGCACGAGCATCTCGGGCCCCGTATCGGCGAGCGGCTGGTAGACCTCGCGCATGATGCACATGTTGCGGTCCTTCACGCCCGCGCCGACGAGGTGAAACGCGAGCGCGTCGTTGCCGAGGTTCGGCATCTCGTCACGTCGCGACACGACCGAGCGCGATTCGACCAACTCGAACGTGAAGAACTCCGCGAGACTCATCGGGATGCATTCGAGCAGTTTCTTCAGCGAGCCGACCGACGGGCTCACGCGCCCCTGTTCGATCAGCGAGATCGTGCCGTTGGTCACGCCGGCCCGCTTCGCGAGTTCGCGCTGCGACAGGCCATGCTTGTTGCGCACGAAACGCAGGCGCTCGGCGACTTCGGTGGACATCGATTCGGTTTCGGACACGATAGAAGTGCGGTGAAAAAGTGAAACGACGCGTTGGACAGCATTGAGCAGCCGTTGAATATTCTAATCACTTTATGCCGCACATCAGCGGGGAAAACCCTGAAAGGCGTTCGAAATAATGAACACCTCGCGCGTCATTCCATTTACGAATATTTTGTTCGCAGTGCCTCGGGAAAGCCCTGACACGAGACCGTCAAAAAACATTTGACGCCGTTTTTGGCTCGTATATGCTGGCTCTCAGGTCAGCGTCATTGGCCATTCATCGGCACCGAAAAACGTTATTGCGACGTAAAAATTGATGCCCATCAATGTAAATGACGCCGGCCGGGCACCTTGATTATTTTAAACGCCTCGCGCGCCGAAACGATCAGGTGTTCAATACTTTCAACAAACCAGTCGAGTGTAATCGTGAGAGTCCGTGGCCCTCTGGTGAGGTGGGATCGAGGCGATGTGCGAAGTTTGCGCAGCGCTGCTCCCGCTTCCGATGGCAGTTGCGGCTGGCATAGTCCTCGCCTGCTGCATCTGTCGATCTACACCATCCTGTCCCGTCGTTCCGTTCGCCGTCACAACGCCGTTTCCGCACGCGCGTTCGTGGCCGTCGATACCGACGAAGTCGCGTCGCTGCTGCCATAGCGCCTCTCCTCCTTTTCTCGTCGTTCGTTTCAACTGCCTGTTCGTCAGCCGCGTCGTCTGCGCGGTGACGGAACGCGTTCGCGCATTCATTGCCGCGTCGCACGGCACAACGAAACGAACGATGGCCTGACCGTCGCGCGCAGCGCGGATCGCCATGCGAACCCGTTGCGCCCATTCACCAGCGGCCTTGCGCGTTTCGCGAGGCTGCGGGGTCGTGTCGCGCCTGCATTTTGCGGTTTTCCCGCGTCGTGCACGCCTCGGCCCTACGGACAACTGATTGACGTCATGGAAAGGAAACCCCTCGTCGGCATCACCGCCGACTTCACGCAGATCGGCGCACATGCGTCGCACACGGTCGGCGACAAGTACGTCGCTGCGATCGTCGACGGCGCACACGCGCTCGCGATGGTGCTGCCCGCGCTCGGCGATCGCCAGTCGGTCGACGACGTGCTCGCCACGGTCGACGGCCTGTTGTTTACCGGCAGCTATTCGAACGTCGAGCCGCACCTGTATGGCGGCGAACCGAGCGCGCCCGGCACGAAGCACGATCCCGCACGCGACGCGACGACGCTGCCGCTGCTGCGCGCGGCGATCGTCGCGGGCGTGCCCGTGCTGGCCGTGTGCCGCGGCTTCCAGGAGCTGAACGTCGTTTGCGGCGGCACGCTGCATCAGCGCGTGCACGACGTGCCGGGCCTCGCCGATCACCGCGAGGACGACGACGCGCCGATGGACACGCAATACGGCCCCGCGCACGCCGTGCGCCTGACGCCCGGCGGCGTGCTGCACACGCTCGCCGGCGGCCGCGACGACGTGCACGTGAACTCGCTGCACAAGCAGGGCATCGCGCAGCTCGGTTCCGGCCTCGCCGTCGAAGCCGTCGCGCCGGACGGCCTGGTCGAGGCCGTCAGCGTCGTCGATGCCCCGGCCTTCGCCCTCGCCGTGCAGTGGCACCCGGAATGGCGGCATGCGCATGACCCGCTGTCGAGCGCGATCTTTCGCGCCTTCGGCGACGCCTGCCGCGCGCGCCGCGACGCCCGCACACGTGCCACGGCCGCCGCCGCGCTCGCCTGAGCGCGCCGACCCACATAACGAGAACAGACATGCAAGACATCGAAGACTTTCTGAAGCAGCACCGGATCACCGAGATCGAAGCGATCATTCCCGACATGGCCGGCATCGCGCGCGGCAAGATCACGCCGCGCAACAAGTTCACGTCCGGCGAATCGATGCGGCTGCCGCAGGCCGTGATGGTGCAGACCGTCACCGGCGACTATCCGGAAGACGGCTCGCTGACCGGCGTGACCGATCCCGACATGGTGTGCGTGCCCGACACGTCGACCATTCGCCTGATCCCGTGGGCCGTCGATCCGACCGCGCAGGTGATCCACGACTGCGTGCACTTCGACGGCTCGCCGGTCGAGATCTCGCCGCGCTACGTGCTGCGCCGCGTGCTCGATCTCTACAAGGCGAAGGGCTGGAAGCCGGTCGTCGCACCGGAGCTCGAGTTCTACCTGGTCGACATGAACAAGGACCCGGACCTGCCGCTGCGTCCGCCGGTCGGCCGCACGGGCCGCCCCGAGACGGGCCGCCAGTCGTATTCGATCGAGGCGGTCAACGAGTTCGACCCGCTGTTCGAGGACATCTACGAGTACTGCGAAGCGCAGAACCTCGACATCGACACGCTGATCCACGAAGTCGGCGCCGCGCAGATGGAGATCAACTTCATGCACGGCGACGCGCTGTCGCTGGCCGACCAGGTGTTCCTGTTCAAGCGCACGGTGCGCGAGGCCGCGTTGCGCCACAACATGTACTCGACCTTCATGGCCAAGCCGATGGAAAACGAGCCGGGCTCGGCGATGCACGTGCACCAGAGCATCGTCGACGAGGAAACGGGCCGCAACCTGTTCACGTCGCCGGAAACGGGCGGCGCGACCTCGCTGTTCTACAACTACCTCGCGGGGCTGCAGAAGTACACGCCCGCCCTGATGCCGATCTTCGCGCCGTACATCAACTCGTATCGCCGGCTGTCGCGCTTCATGGCCGCGCCGATCAACGTGCAGTGGGGCTACGACAACCGCACGGTCGGCTTCCGCATCCCGCACTCGGGCCCGGCCGCGCGCCGCATCGAGAACCGGATTCCGGGCGTCGACTGCAACCCGTACCTCGCGCTCGCGGCGACGCTCGCGGCCGGCTATCTCGGCATGACGCAGCGTCTCGAGCCGACCGAACCACTCGTCAGCGACGGCTACGAGCTGCCGTACCAGCTGCCGCGCAACCTCGAGGAAGGGCTCACGCTGATGGCCGCGTGCGAGCCGCTCGGCGAGATTCTCGGCCACAAGTTCCTGAAGGCGTATTTCGCGCTGAAGGAAACCGAATACGAAGCGTTCTTCCGCGTGATCAGTTCGTGGGAACGCCGCCATCTGCTGCTGCACGTCTGAGCGTGCACACGACCGAATACGGAATCACGGAGGAAACATGACGTACCGCAACGAATCTGCCTGGATCCAGCCGGCCGCGCCGGCCACCGCACCGCGCACGACGCAGGCACGCTCGACCGCCGAATACCGCGCGCTCGACGCCGCGCACCACATCCATCCCTTCTCGGACATGGGTGCGCTCAATCGCGCGGGCAGCCGCGTGATCGTGAAGGCCGACGGCGTCTATCTGTGGGACTCGGACGGCAACAAGGTCATCGACGGGATGGCCGGCCTCTGGTGCGTGAACGTCGGCTACGGCCGCAAGGAACTTGCCGATGCCGCATATCGCCAACTG